>JAUIBX010000164.1 GCA_030427595.1 Bacteriovoracia bacterium
ACCGCCGCCCCGTTACAATGAAGCTTCTCTGGTTAAAGACCTTGAAGAAAAGGGCATCGGTCGTCCATCGACTTATGCATCCATTATTTCCAATATCCAAGACCGAGGTTACGTAGAGAAAGTGGAAAACCGCTTCCTTCCGACAGAGCTTGGAATGGTTGTTTGTAAGATGCTGATCGAGTCCTTTCCTGATGTCATGAATGTCGATTTTACGGCACAAGTGGAAGAACTTCTCGACAAAATTGAGGAAGGCGAAGTCACTTGGAAGAAAGTTTTAAAGGAATTCTGGGGAGGTTTTGAAAAAACTCTCGAGAAGGCCAAAGAGGAAATGAAGAACCTCAAGAAGCAATCGATCCCAACGGGAATTCATTGCACCAAGTGTGAGGATGGAGAGTACACCATTAAGTGGGGCCGAAATGGTCAGTTCCTCGCTTGTAGTAATTATCCAGACTGTAACTCAACTCATGACTTTAAAAAGTCTCTTGATGGTACTATCACTCTACTTCCTAAAGAGTGGTTCCATGACCCTTGTCCAACTTGTGGCAAGAAACTTGAGGTGAAGACAGGGAAGTATGGCCGCTTTGTTCGCTGTGAGGACTATCCTCATTGTGAAACGACTCTTCCTTATACCCTGCAAATTACTTGTCCAGAATGTAAGACAGGTAAGTTTGCGGAGAAGAAGTCTCGCTATGGAAAGTTTTTCTATGGCTGTAGCCACTACCCGAATTGTGAAAATGCCCTTTGGTCCATGCCCTATGAATATGATTGTCCCAGTTGTGGTTATGGCATCATGACCTATAGAGAAACAAAGAGAGAGGGCAAGCAACTTCAGTGTCCTAAATGTAAGCATAAAGTGGATTGGGATATCACTCCTTTTGCAAAAGAAGAGAGTGAAGAAGAGACCGTCTAAACGCTAAGGAAGGTAGAGTACGATGGCCGAGGAAAGCATTGCAGAGCCTATGGATAAATCTCAAACTTGGACATCGGCTTTAATGGCCTCGCCTGGACCGAAAGAGAAAAAAGACTATCTCGTTCTCTATGCGAAGGCCTTTTGT
This sequence comes from Bacteriovoracia bacterium, assembly GCA_030427595.1. Lineage (GTDB taxonomy): Bacteria > Bdellovibrionota > Bacteriovoracia > Bacteriovoracales > Bacteriovoracaceae. The sequence goes on from JAUIBX010000164.1 coordinate 1,056, forward strand.
ATGGGGATCGCTGACCTCATCCCTGGGGTTTCTGGTGGAACCATTGCTTTTATCACCGGTATTTATGAAGGTTTGCTTGATGCTGTCGGCTCAGTGAATAAGCAATCTGTCGCGGCCATTTTAAAATTTGATTTTAAAACGGCGCTTTCCATTATTCATGTGCGCTTCTTGGCCCCACTCGTTTTTGGTATGCTGTCGGCCATCTTTCTCTTGGCCCGTCTCATGCACTACCTTATTACCGATCACCCCATACCCACATGGGCGGCTTTCTTTGGCCTCATTGCTGCATCGATTATTGTGATCTTTCGTCAGCTAGAAAACCCCAAGCAGGCAAGCAATATCATTTCTATGGTGGTTGGCGCTATCTTTGCTTGGGTGATGGTGAGCCTTATCCCCGTGGATACACCCACGGATTCTTGGTTTATTTACTTGTGTGGCATTATCGGCATCTCGGCGATGATCCTGCCAGGCCTTTCAGGTTCTTTTCTTTTATTAATTTTAGGAAAGTATGAGTTCATTACGGGAGCCGTAAAAGCACCTTTTGCTGAAGGAAACTTTCCGATCCTTTTAACTTTTGTAGCGGGAAGCTTAACGGGTGTTGCAGGCTTTAGCCGAATTTTGAATTGGTTTCTCAAGCACTACCACAGTCAAACCATGGCCTTTCTTACGGGGATTCTTATTGGCTCCATGAAGAAGGTTTGGCCTTGGAAGGAAACTTTAGAGAGTAAAGTTGTTCGTGGCAAAGTTAAAATCTTGAGAGAGGCCAATATCATGCCCGAGACTTTTGATGGTCAAGTTGCCCTTGCTATCGCTCTTTGTATTGTCGGCTTTATCGCTGTCTTATGGATGGAGTCTCGAGTGGGGAATAAGAGTAAGGCCTAAAGTGCCCTGCATAAATATAGACAGGTAATGTGCGTCGTCTTACTATAATTACTCAAACTAAATGATGCGGGGTTAGCTCAGCTGGATAGAGTAGCTGGCTTCGAACCAGTTGGTCGGGGGTTCGAATCCCTCACCCCGCGCCATTTCCTCCACATATTTACCCCATCATTTCCTTTTTCATCGTAAAAATTTGGTCACGTACACATGTACGTTCCCTGCATTTTTACTCTTCAAAAGAAAAGCATGGGGCAAATCTGTGGGGAAATGGTTTATGGGAGGGATTCGAAGAGAAAGAGCGACTACGGCCCCGTCTCCGGGACGACGAGCGTGAAGCGAGGAGTTGGAGGAACGAATCCCTCACCCCACGCCATTTTCTCCACACTTTTACTTCATCATTCCATTTTTCATCAAACAAACTTGGTCACATACGGGCGTATGCTCCCTGCGTTTGTTCTCTTCAAAATGAAAGCATGAAGCAAAATTGCGGGAAAATGGTATTTGGGTCCATTCCGGAGACATAGGTTACAGTTTATTCTCGAGACATAGGTAACACTTTTTTATCAAAAGGATCGTCCACTGGTTCGATCCTCGAGTTATTCTCATCAAAGTAGCCAAGGTCATAATCCAAAAAGGTTACAACCCAGATTCCATCCTCGACTTCCTTAATTCCTACATCTTGTCCCGCAAAAGAGGAGCTCACACTAACCTTGAGACCTCCCTCACATATTCTTCCGCATCTTGTTACCCTTACAGTCTTATCATGAAAGGGGTAAAAAATAGGTTCAATGCCTTTGTATTCTCTTTCGGACGGTTCATAGATTTCTGAAGGATATTTCATCTTTATTGCTTGATGTGGTCTCTCAAAATTCTAAACTTGAAGAAAGTCATCAAACCTCTCTTGCTGGCCTAAAAAGTTATCTGCAGCAGGCTTTGTTGTTTCCTGCTTAAGGGTTAAATGCATTCTTTCATGCCTGCCATTTTGTTGAGGATTACCTGGCTCAATTCTTTCAATATTAATTCCAAGCCTTAACCACCATACAGAGAGCTTGGTTAAACCATAAAGAGAGTTAGCACTCGCAAAAGGTGTTCCGTTATCCGTCTTTATTGTTTTTGGAAGTCCATATTCTTTGAAGGCCTTCGTAAAAGACTCAAAAGCAAAGTCTGCTTGGGTACTAGCTTGTGCATCACAAGCGATTACAAAGCGTGATGCATGATCGGTTATAGTTAGAGGATCGCAATATCTTCTATTTCCCAGCATAAACTCACCCTTGTAGTCTGCACACCAAAGTTCATTTGGCTTCTTGGGATTTGATAAACTCGTTCCAGTCGCTTTAAACCTTCTTCTCTTAAGCTTACTTTTTACGAGACCATTTCGATCTAAGACAGCATGAATCGTGCTTATCGCCGGTATTTTTATATAAGGGTACCGTCTTTTAATTTTCTTTCTAATTTTGGGAGCACCCCAGTTTGGATATTCTTTTTTTGATCAAGGATAAGAAGCTCTATTTGAACGGGGAGTTTATTAGCATAACGGTAGGGAGTTCTCTTTTTTTCAATGAGTGCTTCGGAGCCAAGTTCCTTGTATCGATTCCAGATTTTGTAACCAGTCTTTTTAGAGATTCCAAACTCTCTACAAAGTGGAGCCATTTATTCGCCTTCAATGAGACGAGCGACAAACTTCAGTTTTTGATCAATCAAATTACACTCCAACCATGGCATGTTTTTGAGGAAAAGATGCGTTCATTTCTCTTATCCATAAATGGTTGGAAGAAAACTATCTTCCCTACTCCAAGCCAACTAGTGTGAAGTACTGCTAGTTCAAAGAAGAGTATATTCCAAGTTAATATTCAATAAAAAAGCCCTCAATAAGAGGGCTTTGTATATTAGAGCAAAGGGATACAAGCAAATCTTTTATCTGGTGGACGAACTCCTACAGGAACTCCCATGTTTATACCAACCTCATCAGGAAAACGGATCGTATAGATTATTTGACCTGATTTTCTTACAAGTGGTTCACTAAAATCAAAGGGATGATAAAAGTGTATTAGCTTGGTATGAGAAGTTGTTTCATCAGCTGCAAAGTGTTGTCCATTTTCGAAATAAAACCATACTCGTTTTAAGTCTTTTTCAGTTATTAGGAGGTGGTCAAGAATAACTTCACCATCTGCATTTAATTGGGGTTCGCTTTCTGCTAAAAAGAGCCCTTGAGTATCGAGACCGATATAAGGACCTAGGACCTTATAAAGTGAATTGTTTCCGAAATAATCGTCTTGCTTAGGACAAGTCCCTCTATTTTGAGAAGTAACAAAAGGAATCATTATTACACCTTGTGGAACTCTACTTGTATCCTCTGTTTGTCCATCAGTCGGCATATTACTCCAGTCAAATGGATAGAATAGAGTGAGTATCGCATTAGAGTTTCCTGTGGCAGCTCTAAAATCTCTTGTTACTGCTTGATTAAGATCCATTTCTCCATTTAAGTCTCTGTCTCCACAAAGGTGACAATTGTTATCCCAAAGATAAAGAGATGTTTTTTCTTCTAATCGAGGAAAGCGAGGAGAATCTATCTGGCCGTATCTTTGAATATCATGGCAATAAGGTGAACGAATCTCTTGAGGTAAGAATGGCATAGTTTCATTAGTAGGATAATAAAAGTGTCTTTTAGCGTAATCTTTGTAGTAGGGAGGAAACCAATCTTTGACTCTGTAGTTGCAAGCGTATTGGTTAATAGGAGTAATTCTTAAGATTCTTTGAGCATAAACCTCAAAAGATAGTAAAAAGATAAATAGAAAAAGACCTAAGCTTTTAAATCGTTTCATAACTACTCCTTTAGTATTCTAAAATGTTATGTTCTTGTAGCTAAACTAGCAAAACTCAATGCGTAGGGTTGCACAACTGCGAAAAGCTGTGTGTATTTTTCGGGTTATTTCTGACAAAAGCTCCCTTAAAGGGGCTTCATTTTGAATAATAAGGGCTCATGGTTAAGTTTAATTAACCAAAAACTTCATTTCAAAACCATTTTAAGCTAGTTTTCTTGGGTTGGGACTATACAGCCAATATGCGTGATGAGTTTTGTCTTAAACTCTACGTAATAATCACTTTCTGAATCTAAGACTTTCCTCTCATAGGCCACAAGGGCGCGTCCTTTAAAAGGCCTATTATCATATGCATATTCTTTTAGTGGCCTGACTCTATAGTAATCAATAGCACCACTTTCTTGCACCATCCCCCATGGATTGTTGGCCCTGAGATAGGTCTTTCCATTAACAATTTGATAACCGCTTAATGCGACAATGTGCCCACCAGTCCTGTTATAGACACAATGGTGAATTTTTCCATCAACCTTGGCACAATTCTTATCGTAATGACCATAGGAGGCCAGGCAAACCTGACCTTTATCAATTCTATCTTGAATTTTTTTAGGAGTTAGAGTGATTCCACGGGCGTTTGCTTTCACTGTGATACCTCTAAGAGTTCTTAGCTCATATGGCTCATTCATTGTGACTCCAACATAACGACTTGCCCCATTCTTGCTATCTTCTTGAAAGCTGTTGCTCATAAGCCCGTAGCGAAGCATGGTCTTGTTGGTTCCACCGCCAGAGAAATTACATTTATTTCCTTCCCTCGTGTACTTACCCCTACCAGTATTAAAATGATTGTTAAGAAAAACAACTTTTTCAACCCAAGTCATATTATTAAAATCTCTCCTATCAAGAAGAGAGTTCGGCTTATAGTCTGTACCATTGGCCTTAAAGCCGATAAGTGCCATAGCAGCTGAAGTTGGACCACAAATCATGCTGTTGTTCATTCGATCAAATTTTTTACGACATTCGTTCCAAGCAAAGAGATGATGAGGCAGCTCTTTAGATCTTTGGGAATATAGCGGCATGGCAATTCTACAACCAGAGCCCTTTCTGCGCAGAGGGAAATGGTTGGCCCTCACACCATTAACTCGATAGTTTTTGCCATGCTTAGTAAACTTCTCAGTAAAGCCTATACAGGAAAGACGATCTCTATTAGAGGCTTCAAGAGGAGCCATAGTAAGTAAAGTAAGGGCCAGGATAAAGGGCTTCATGTCTTTGCTTTTGCTAAGTTCTTAAACCTACGTAAACTTAAAATGTTGATAATTCAATGATAAGTTCCACTGTGTGTACTATTTTAGGTACTTAGATTTTAACTTTTCTGCTTCTCTTGGAAATTGGCTGAAATAAGTTAGGTAGAGTGTTTCGAGAGTGGAGGGATGGCTCCTTTGTGCCTTAAAAATTTCTTTTACCTTTTGGTGAAGAAGGACTTGGTCTCCTTTATGTAGGTCAATGAGCATCTCTAAAGCTATAGAGTTATTAAGAGGGTTATCTCCTTGCTCACTTGGTAGGCTTGTTCTTTTTGCCTCATTTTCAAAAAATAAAGCCTTCTCTTTAAAAGAGACGTCTAGATCTTTAACAAACTGAAGCCATAACCTCCTTTCTTGATTAAATTTACTAGGAAGAAGGTCCATGGAATCTTTAAGGTGTTCAAAGGTATCTTCAGGGTCTCTTTGTAGCTGATTTATAAGAAGGTCAAAGTTTTGGGAAGACTTTGAATCAGAAATTTCTCTCATCATTATCAATGAGCTCGCCTTAGAAAGCACAACTCCAGTGGGCGTATCGCCAAAATAGTTCAAAAACTCTTGGTGACTTTCTTTTCGTGGGCCAGTGAGGGGAGAGGCGGCTTGAACATTATTTTCCTCTTTCTTAGGTGAGGAGTTGAGCCTATCTGGAATAGCTTTGAAGTTTATCTTGTCAGCAGTCTTTTCATCACCAGTAAAAAGGAGCCAGGCGAAAATGAGGAAAAGTAAAAATATTGCCCCAAAAGCTATTGTTTTTATTAACGACTTTTCCTTCATAAAACCTCACTCAAAGGACATTTCCTAAACTATCTCTAGAAAGACCTGTTTTCAAATGGCCGATAAAAAGCTTCGGTGTCATAAATACTGTCAAAAAAGTACTCGGTGCCACCATTTGGCCAATCTTACCCCGCAACCTTAACCTATTTTCTGTCTGCTATGGACTTAATCTTTTAAAGGATCCCTTTGGTGAGTATATCTTAAGAGGTCTAGCAGAGATCTTTCTTGTTTTTCATTTTCCCTTCATGATCTACTTCCTTTATAGAAAGCATACTCCTGTTTTAAAAGTTACTGATCGTTATCTTACCGCAGGAACGAGAGGCTATTGGTACCTAGACGATATTACTGATGCGACTTTCGAGGATTTGAGGTCGAGAAGAGTCATGGTGTTGAAAAATAAGAAGGGGGAGGTATGGAATTTTTCCTTTGATGAAAAAATTTGTGAAAATCTGGGTGAAGCCAAAAGGGAGATACTTGAGATCCTTCCAGAAGGTCATCCGGTGTCCCTCCTCGTTAAGCAGAAATAGCTGGAATCTCATGTTTGAATACTTTTCAGGCCTTTCTTTAACTTTTTGTCGCAACTCATAATGCTAGTACCATTTTTATCAAATAAGCTATTCCCAATAGAATACTTATTCACCTGTTCTTGTAGGAGCCCTCATGCCTTCTTTTGATCTTGTTTCCTCTCTTGATATAGGAGAGATGAAAAATGCAATCCAGCTGACGCAAAAGCAAGTTAATGGTCGCTATGACTTTAAAGGTTCGGAATGTCTTCTCGATTTTAATGGCGGTAACCAAATTGAAATCAAAGGTGATACAGAATATCAGGTGAAAACAATGCTTGCTCTTCTTTATGAGAATATGGGCAAGAGAGGCCTTGGGATTAAGTGTGTTGACGCTAAAGATATTCAACCTTCTGGTAATCAAAAGTATAAGCAAATGATCTTCTTAAATTCAGGCATTGATAAAGAAAAGGGTAAGATTATTAATAAGCTTATAAAGAAGTCTGGGTACAAAGTGACATCTCAATATATGGACGAAAAGATTCGCGTTACGGGGAAGAAGATTGATGACCTTCAGGCCGTTTTTAAAATGTTGAAAGGCGATAAGACGGTTGAAATTGACCTCAAAATGGAAAATATGAAGTGAGGAGCCCATTCTAAGACTTTCTTCTGTCTAAAGGTGTAAAAATCCACAACACCCCCCCACTATTCTTACAGGTAAGCCTAAGGGGGACGCCTAACTATGCTAAATTTATGAGATAAACCGTGTTTTCAGAGGGAATTCTCTAGTGATCACAAAAAGAGTAAGGCCTACGTCTTGGCTCATTTTTCTCTTAGTATTCATTAGCATCAGCACTTCTGCTGAGAATTTTGCTCCTGTGAGTGCTGGTGTTCGCGCTTTTGTGGACAATGAAACACGAGCGAATGCTGCCGACCTT
>JAUIBX010000356.1 GCA_030427595.1 Bacteriovoracia bacterium
TCATGCTTAATACCCTTTAATAACTTAGGCCGAGAGAGAACAAGGCACTTCAGCATTGAGGTGCAAAACCTTGGGAGATGGAAATGAAAACTTTTAGAAAAAACCTCTTATTAGTAATTGGTCTTATGGCGATGACCTCTTTGTACAGCGTGCAAGCAACCACCTTTTCTAAGGTGCAGGCCCGGGGAACGGGTTGTCCCTTAGGCTCTACTGATATTGTAGTGAGTCCTGATCAATCAAGTGTCAGTGTTCTTTTCAATGAGATGCTCATTGAGTTGCCACAATTTGATGGGGATAATGACAATGACCAAGATATTGATGGTCATGGATCTCACAGTCGTTTTGATAGCACTCTTGTGCAAAAGGTTTGTAATATCCTCGTTGAGTCCCAACTTCCTCCTGAGCATAAGGTTGAAGCTATTGAAGTGAAGATCGACTTTAGAGGCTCTACTTTTATGGACGCGGGAACAACCGCTTTCTTTCATTCACAACTGATCAATCATTCTGGACCTGGGCGAGGGCAAGAAAAACGTCGTGATTTTGTGGCGAGAAAAATTTGGAGAGAAGGTCCAGTTGAAGATGATTGGACCGTTTCAAGTACCAGAAGAATTAAGATCAATGGCAATTGTTCTCGTCGTGGAGACACCAAGGCCCAATTTAATTTGAGAAATCTCATCCGTGCGAGCCTGACCCTACAAGGAAAGAGAGATAATAGTATGGTCTTTATTGGCCTTGATAGTTCTGACCTCGTTGGAAAGATGAATATTAAGGTTCACTCTAAAAGCTGTAGAAATTCAGATCGTGGTCCCGTTGTAAACCCTGGGCGTGGTCGTGATCCCAACCCAGGACGTGGGCGTGGCCGCGTAAGAAATTGCCCAAGTAATTTAGTCTATGATGACATTGTTGATCGTTGCGTTAGTAGAAGAGAATTTATTCTTCGTAGACGTCGCTAAGCATCTAATGGATTAAGTCATAAGAAAGATTGAGGGGTCTGTTCAAAAGAAATTCCAGTCAGGGTTAAACTGACAAAGAATTTACACAGGCCCCATTGATTATTATTTACGAGTGTTTGATACTTGCCCTTTAATAATTTTTTCAAGGATGTCTTGATGGATAAATTAGTAATTGAGTGGGGTAAGCTAGAGAGAACCGAGGCCATTGAAGCTTCAGTTAAAGAAAAGGCGACTAAGGTTTTAAAGTTCTTTCCTGAGGCCACAAAGCTGATTGTCTCCTTTCAAATCATCAACCCTGTCTCGAGTAGTGGCAAGGCCATGCAAAAAGTCTCCATGGAACTTAGAAAACCCAATAAACAAGACCTGCGCGTCTCCAAAGAGGGAAGTGATACCTACGGCCTTATCGCCGAGGCCGAAAAGGCGCTTCTTTCTCAAAAAAGCTAATATAGAGGGCTTAAATTCCTCCTTTTAAACCTACTTATTGAGATCAATATGTAGCTCCCCACGAAAAAGGCACTTTACCGGCAATAAGGATTTATCCTAAGCTTGTAAGTGACTGAAATACCATAATTTTCATAAGCAAAATAATCTAACCTCCCAGTCTATATTTTCCGATAGGAAAATTATGAGGTTAATCTGCATCTTATTGCTTTCACTTCTCTTTTCTTGCTCTGGAAAGCCTGATGTTAAGAGCTCTAATTTCAATATTAGAG
>JAUIBX010000357.1 GCA_030427595.1 Bacteriovoracia bacterium
TGCTTATTCTTACATGAGTGGATGGATTCAACGGCGTGTCCAGTTGAGCTCTCTAGTGTTAATTTTTTATTTTCATAGAGATCAGAGCCAACTCCGTAGGAATCAACTTTTATTTTTATCTGTCCGCTGTTTGGTCTAGTGATTTTAACCAACTTGGGCCTTTGACCAAAGTTATTTTTAAGACCAAGTGAGTCGATTGCTTTTTGATATTTACTCCATTCTTTAAATGTATCGTAACCTAGAAAGATTAAGGCAATCCCTAAGTAAATAGAAAGTATAATAAAAGCATTAAGGCCAGGGCCTAATTTTTCAGCGAATGAGATGAGTTTAGCCAATAAAAAGCCAGGCTCTGAACGAAACATCAAATCTATATGCCTCATTTTTAAGGCCATTATTGATAGGTAAATACCAATTGGCATGATAACTAAGAAAAGCTCTGTCTTTCTTTTAGGTAGTTTCTTGAGTCCGCACCACATAACGCTAATAATGGGTTTTATTGCACGTGCAATATTAATAATGACCTGAAATGCATCAAGCTTACTTGATTTTTTTGTCATAAATGTCCTTTAAAAATCTGGTTTAAATGTTCTGGTAAGTGAAACGATTAGGTCTTTTCCTGAATCCAATGTAATATACTCTTGTCCTTCTTGGTTAAGCCTTTGTGCCTGTCTTTTTGCCTCCATTTCAGCCACTTTTGAAGTTCCATGTAAAAGAGCATTTTTCATTGTTGAGTCAGCTGTAACTGTTTGAGAGCCACCAAAAGGACCATTGTTTCCGATTGCGACTTTCTTTGTGAGCACATCTGTCATTCCTGAAACCATCGTTAGCCCCAAGGTTGTTGCAACACGAACTCCAGTAGAGCTATGATATTCACCTCGAATACAAGGAGAATAATCTTTTGTCGTTAAGGCCTGAGCTTCAATTTTAAATTCTTTACCATCTGGTGTTACTCCACGATCAAACTTAATGCAGATTTTCTCACCCTTTCCTGAGTATCTTGCAACTCCAAGTAGAAGAGTATTCTTGGGAATCTTCCCTCGTCCTTTAAAACTTCCTCCATAGGGGAGTATAACCTTAATCATGCTGTTAGCATCCCGAGTATCTATTCCTGTTAAGAGTTGACCAATAAAATTTGTCCCAATAGGAATAAAATTCGAAGAATCAATTTCTGAATCAGCTCCAATGACTTGAGTTGCTTTGTACTGAATCTCAGGTTTATTTGTCTCTCTTATGGAATTGGTGTTTTCTATTAGGGTTCCTTGATAAAAGCCTCCATCAACCTGAGCGTATTTTTTACGATTTTGGGAATTGTTAGTTTTTGCTCCGGCTGATTTCATTGCAGCTTTAGTACTTCCTCTACGGTGGTAACTTGTATCCTCCTTTTTAAGTGCTGTAATACTTAAGATTGTGAAAAAGACTGCTGTGAAGCAGTAAGAAATTTTCTTAATGTTAAGTACATTCTTGCCCCCATCCTCTTTATAGATAAAATTCTGAAATTTATCCCATATGAGTCTGAATACATTCACTTAAGTTTTTCCTTAGAGATGATAAATTTTGAATGCTTATCATTGTAATTTGCATTAATGGTAAATCCTCTCTTTTTAATGAGGACCAAAAATATCCTTATTTTTGCTTTCTCGTTTTGTTTAATTACTTTTTTAGAAA
>JAUIBX010000165.1 GCA_030427595.1 Bacteriovoracia bacterium
CGATTACCAGTCCAGCAAAACTCATAATATTGGAATCAATACCAAAGAGGTGCATGAAGAGCAGACTAATACCGACACCAAAGGGCAAAGTTAAACTGACTAATAAAGACGAATTAAAATGGAGAAGAAAGAAGAATACCACCAGAGAGGTAATGATAATTTCCTCGACTAAGGCACGCCCCACAGTCTCCATTGTTCTTTCAACTAGCTGAGTACGGTCATAAAAAGGAACGACCTTGACTCCTTTTGGAAGACCTTTACTGAGAAGGCTAATTTTTTCTTTGACCCTCTCTATAACTTCCTTAGGATTTTCCCCGTAGCGCATGGTGACGATGCCACCGACAGCTTCTTTACCATCTTTATCAAGGGCTCCCCTCCTAAAAGCAGGTCCCATCTTAACAGTAGCGAGATCCTTGACCCGAATGGGAATTTCATTCTTTACAGTAACCACCACCTCTTCAATATCTGAAAGACTTTTAAAGAAGCCTAAACCGCGCACAATCATCTCGCGGTCCCCCTCTTCAACAACCTCTGCTCCCACATCAATATTGGAGGCCTTTATCGCCTTGATGATTTGAGGAAAGTGAACATTGAGAGCGATGATTTTATTGGGGTCTACATCAATCTGATATTCCTTAACAAATCCACCGACACTGGCAACCTCAGAAACTCCTTCCACACTTTGGAGACGATACTTAACGTAGAAGTCTTGTAAGGAGCGCAGTTCTTTTAAAGACTTTGGGTGGAGGGCTTCATCATCGTTTTCCAAGGTGTACCAAAAAACCTGCCCCAAACCAGTCGCATCGGGACCCATGGTTGGTGTCACTCCTTGAGGTAAGACACTTGAGGCCGTAGAAAGTTTTTCAAGCAGGCGACTACGTGACCAGTAAAAGTCCACATCCTCTTTAAAAATGACATAGACAGTAGAGAAACCAAAGGCACTCGTGCCACGCACACGATCAACCCCAGGTAATCCCTGTAAGAGGACTGAAAGAGGATAGGTCACTTGTTCTTCAACATCTTTTGGTGAGCGACCGGCCCATTCTGTAAAAACAATTTGCTGATTTTCTCCAATATCGGGTATGGCATCGACTCTGGCCTCATTAATGGCCCAAAGTGCAGCAATGGCCACAACACCAAAGGAAATGAGAACCAACCCTCGAAACTTAAGCGCCTTGGTAATGAGCTTAGTGATCATGGTGGCCTCCCCCCTCTCCTTTTCGGTCTTCATAACCACCAAAGAGCTTGGCCTGAGCATCAAGAAGGAAATTCCCTTCAATCACTACCTTGTCATTTTCCTTTAGACCTTCCTTAACCTCGACATAGCCGCTTGATTCAAAGCCCGTTTGAACTTCCTGGGCCTGATAGCGATTATTTGAGACTTCAAGCCATACTACTTTTCTTTTACCAGTATCAATGACGGCCGTCTTAGGAATAACTAAGGGCATCCCTTCTAGAGAGACACTAAGGCTTGCGCTTCCCACCATGCCTGGACGCAACTTTCCGGAAGAATTATCAAGAGTTGTACGAATTTTTAGAGTACGCGTTTTCTGATTGAGAACGGGGCTGACAAAATCAACCTGACCGCTCCACGTTTCTCCGGGGTAAGCAGTAAATTGGATATCGACCTTTTGCCCTAGGCTCACAAGAGCAGAGTCATGTTCATAGACATCAAGCTCTACCCAAAGACTTGAAAGATCGACCAAATCAAAAAAGCTTTGCCCCTCTTTAAAATACTTGCCAACAACGGCATTCTTAGTTTCAACAATACCTGTCACAGGTGAATAAATCGTAATTTCACGCGGAATTTTCTTACTCTTGGCCCATGTCTCAAGCTGAAAATCTTGTACTCCCCACAGCTTTAAACGCTCACGGGATTGTTGATAAAGCTCACGAAACTCACGACTCTTCTTATTAGAGAAGTAATTTTTTCTCGCAATGAGATATTCTTCACCACCAGTCAAAAGTCGTGGACTATAGAGTTTTAAAACGGGATCGCCTTTTTTAATAAAGGACCCAGTCGACTGCACAAAGACATCCTCCACTCTTCCAGGAACTCTCGCCGGGATATTGGATTCCTTTTCCTCCGACTTTCTAAGACTACCTAAAATGCGAATTTTTCTTTCCATTTTCATTGTTGTCACAGGAAAGACATCAGCTTTAAAGTGGTCCACTTGAGATTTTCTCAGTTTTACCTTGGCCACCACTTTAAGAGCTTTTGAAGTATTTTTCTTTTTAAGCATGGGAGTTCCATCAAGTGGGCACTCGCCAGGAGCTTGACTGGTAACGCTCGGGTCAGACTCACAATAGTAAATGGTCTCTTCCCCTTTACTTTCCTGTGCCATCGCCTGGTGACCATGGTGCTCATCATGCTCAACCTCCACTTTCGTTAAGCCCATATGACAAATGGGACACTTTCCAGGCTTATCCTCTTTTATTTGTGGGTGCATCGAACAGGTGTAATAAGTCTCTACCTTATTGGTTGATTCTGTATGCGTACTTTCTTTATTCTCTTGGCATGAAGAAAACCCCAAAGAAAGAGTTCCAATGATAAATACTTTGATTAAGAGATTCATTTCATGCTCCCTAGGCCTAGGTCATCGCCTTGTAAAAAGAGATAAGATACCTTCTTCTTTTTTAAGGCGGCCTCTAAATTAACTTTTTTCATTCTTTGATCTTGGTACTGAAGCTCACTTCTTAAGAGCTCCAGATAATCTGCTCCCCCTCTCGCATAAGAGCGCGCAGTTACGTCACGTGAACTCTTGGCATACTTAAGAGTTTGCTTCTTTAAAATGGACAGTTGATTCTCTTCGTCTTCAATCTCTAGTGCCATTTTCTTTAAGAGAACCGGTTTTGTTTTTTGATAGTAGCGATAACGCTTTTGAGCTGCGAGTTTTTGGGCCAAAGCAGAGGACTTATCCGCATAGCGCTTTGAACTTGTGGGCAGGGGGATCGTTATACTCGCCCCCACAAAGTCACCGAGTCCATCCACATCATTTCGCTTGGTATAATTAAATCCTACCTTTATATCAGGAAGAAGGTTTCGTCTTTTCGCCGAAACCTTGAGATCACTGGCCTTAAGCTGATCCTCTAATTCCTTTTTTCGAAAATCATAATTCTCTGCTGCCTTCTTCCACTTATCGAGATGAGTCCAGGGAACACTTTCTACATTGAGCTTTAATTCACCCTCCTTACCAATGAGGGAGGTGACCTCTTGATCAACCACTTTGATCATCGCCACCACGTTGGCCAGACTGGCTTCAAGCTCACTTTTTCGCATTTGAATATCGAGAACCGCTTGCTGTGGCACCTTACCCGTAGAGTAGAGACGTTTTGAGACCTTAAGATTATCCCTAGTCCAAGTAAGATTTTCCTTGAGGATTTCCCGCGTCTGAATCAGTTTACTTTTCTCAGCGGCCAACTCCCACAGGGTCTTCGCTAAAGTTCGCTTTAATTGAAGTGCATTGGCCTTTTGGGAAGAGGCCATCTTTTCCATCGACTCCCTTTCCTTGCCATATTTACCTGAAAGATTAATGGACTGACTGAGACCAACACGAAAGCCCGTCATCATTGAGACATCTTGATTGAGAGTCTCTCTTGGGAAATTGACGGCGGCAACATCGAGAGTTGGATCTCCCCAACTGCCCTCCTTTTCAGAAAGAGAGTTTAAAGATTCAGCGTCTTGAAGTTTAGCCTGAACCAAATGGTGCTGATCTAAGTCCTTCAATACAGACTGAAAGTCAGCAGCAGCTAGAGAAGAAATTAAAAAGAAAGAAATAATAAATTTACCCAACATAAGTACACCTAAAATCTTAGGATTTTTCTTAAGAAACTAAAAAGAAGGGTAAATTTTAAATGAGGAACTGGTCCTTGAGGATATGAAGGCGAAGATGAGACTTAAAACGGATAAACTTCCGATTAGAGTCTCCCGGAATCTTTGGAAGGTAGATACTTTCAGAAAGCTTGAATGAATCAAGTTCGATAAAAGCAGTTTGTAAAAGATTAATTTGAGAGTCTGAAAGTTGAATTTCTTGAGATGAGGCCTTAAATACTGAGTCCGCGCTCAGCTTATGAAGACAGGCCTGTCCTAAATTGCCCGCACAATCCATAGCACGTGAATCATCTTGTTCTTTTTCCTTTTGAGATTTTTCTCCCTTACAACAAGAATGATCGGCCTTCATGGGCACGGCTTCATTTGGCGTCTTTTTTTGAGCTTTTTGGGCGTTTTGAGTCATCATCACTTCACAGTGAAGAGCACAACTGGCCGCCTGAACCTGAAAGGTCACAAAGCTTAAAAGTGAAAGTGCCAATAAAAACAACTTCATACGAATTCCACTATAGCATAGTTTGACTCAAGCCAAAAAGTATGTAAATTCAAGCCCTTGAGGACCTTTTTATCAATTCGAGGATTTCATCGACCTTTATTTTCGCCTGCTTCTCGGAGCCAGAGGACATCGCTCCCATCAAACAGTGATGGGCGTGATTTTCTAGGATTTCGAGTTCCAAGCTTTTAAGTGCGCTACGAATGGCCTTGATTTGAGTGAGAATATCCACACAGTATTTCTCTTCCTCGATCATATTTTTAATACCGCGAACCTGGCCTTCAATGCGGTTAATTCGTCCTAGCTGTTTCTTGTGATCGGCACCTTTCATTGGGCCCCCCTAATACGCAAGCTATTGGTGACAACTGAAATACTACTTAAGGCCATGGCCACACTTGCCAAAACAGGAGGCATTTGCGGTCCACCAAAAACGACCAGGATTCCAGCGGCGACGGGAATCAACAGCGAGTTGTAGATAAAAGAAAGAAAAAGGTTTTGCTTAATGATCTTAAGGGTATTTTGAGAAATTTTAAGAAACTCTACGGCCTTAAGAAGATCCCCTTTAACCAAAGTCACATCCGAGGCACTAATTGCGACATCCGTTCCCGTACCCATGGCCAGTGAAAGGTCTGATTTAGCAAGCGCTGGGGCATCATTAACTCCATCGCCAATCATCGCCACAACCTTGCCTTGTTTTTGGAGTTCTATGATCTTTTCCGACTTCTCCAACGGCAAGGCGCCAGCAAGGAAGTGATCGATACCCAATTCTTCACAAACTGAGCGCGCAACAACTTCGTTATCTCCTGTGATCATCCAAGTTTCAATTCCCTGCTTTCTAAATTCACTTATCGCTTTGGCTGAAGTTTCTTTAATCTTATCGCCCACAACAAAGGTCCCTACGTGCCTTTGGTTGCGAACAATATAAATATAACTACCAACCTTATTGGGTCCGTAATCAGATCGGACTTCGATCGAGTTTTCTTTTAGAAGGGCTTCATTCCCAATAATATAGGAGCGCTCTTCAATCGCCGCAACAAGCCCCTTGCCCTTTATAACTTCAAACTCATCGGGTTCACCTAAAGAGAGCCCTTTTTCCGCTGCATACTTGGTAATAGCTTTTGAGAGCGGATGCTCTGAAAACTGCTCTATTGAGGCCACATCCTTGAGGATAGACTCCTCTTCACTTTCATCGACTAAGAAAGATGTTACTGTAGGTTTGCCTTCCGTAATGGTTCCTGTCTTATCAAAGACAATGGTGTTAACCCCCACAGCTTTTTCAAGAATATCTCCTCCACCAATGAGAATACCATTGAGAGAGGCACGTCCCGTTGCCACCACAACGGCAGTAGGTGTGGCCAATCCCAGCGCACAGGGACAGGCAATAACAAGAACGGCGATGAAGTTAGAAATGGCCTGGCCCCAAATGGGCTCACTGCCAAAGATTAACCAAAGAGCTAAAGTAATAAAGGCGACAACAATAACAACGGGAGTAAAGACTCCACTGACTTTATCGGCCAATTTTTGAATTTCAGGTTTAGCCCCCTGGGCCTGCTCCACGAAGTGAATGATCTGAGCGAGAAAAGTTTCTTCCCCAACCTTCGTCGCCTTATAATCGATAACCTGATCACCGTTTATAGTTCCAGCATAGAGGGCAGAGCCTTTTTCTTTAAAGACGGGCAGGGGCTCTCCTGAAATCATCGACTCATCAACAGATGAGGTTCCTTTGACGACCTTTCCGTCTACCGGAAACTTTCCACCAGGCTTAACGCGAAGAATATCACCCTTTTTGACCACAGAAATTTCAATTTCCTTGGTTCCTTCTTCGGTTACAAGGGTTGCTGTCTTAGCACCAAGTTTAAGGAGGTTATTCAAGGCCTCTGTTGTTTTCATCTTGGCCTTCTCTTCAAAGTACTGACCAAGATAGACAAAGGAGATAATAAAACCGACAGCTTCAAAATAGACTTTTTGAGTTAAGCCCCACTCGACACTCTTTGCAGTAAATGCAGTGATAAAAAGACTGTAAAGAAAAGCAGAGGTCGTTCCTAAACCAATGAGGGTATTCATATTTGATTTACCCGTTTTTAGGAACTGAAGAAGAGACAACTGAAACTTCTTTCCTGTCCACGCATAAACAGGAACACACAAAAGAAATTGCAACCAATGATTAAGTGTTGGACTTGGCCAACCCTTAAGCGGCCACATGGCCAGAGCAAATAGTCCCACGGCAAGAGTTATGGAAATTAAAAATTGCTGAAAATTTTTACGAATCTTTTCCTTTTTAGATTCCTCTCTTTCTTCACCGCTTTCACCACCGTCTTCTGAAGCCTTCGATGAAAACCCCAATTCCTGTATCTTGGACATGACCTCTTCTTGGCGCTCGGGGCCGTCAACGACGAACGTCCCAGACTCCACCGCATAATTAACCACCGAGTTCTTAACACCTGCAAGCTTGCCGACTTCTCTTTCAATGAGGTTGGCGCAGCTAGCACAGCTCATGCCTTCAATTTTGAGTTGAATATTTTGATCTGTGGGCTCAGTTTGCAAATGGTCCTCCTACTAAGGAAATTAAAGCTTCTTCATTCCAGTTACGCTAAAGCCAAGCTCTTCGATATCCTTTTTCAAGCTCATATTAGAAAGCGAATCATCCCCTTGAACCTGTACAGTTTTTTCCTCTAAAGAGACAGTGACTTCTGAAATAGCGTCATTATCTTTGAGGTTATTTTCAATTTTAGATTTGCAGCCACCACAGCTCATGCCATCGACATTAAGTAATACTGATTTCATACGAACTCCTCATTGAATATTAATTGAAACCACAACATACCCCCAGGGGGTATGTCAGTAAAGAGGAAAATGAGGAATGTCTAGGATACTGATTTATTTAAAAACGGGGACTTACCAAAGATATGAAGAGCTTCATTGAGAGAAGCCCTGGTGATGGGTTTAGAGATAAAACCATCCATTCCCGCTTTTCGGCATTTTTGAACATCTTCATCCATGGTGCTGGCCGTAAGGGCAATTATATAAGGACAATTCTCCCCAAGGTCTTCTTTAAGTACCTCGGTCGCTTTATAGCCGTCCATTACCGGCATATGACAATCCATAAAGATCAAATCGTAACGACCTTTCTTAGTTTTAGCGACCGCCTCTTCACCATTTTCGGCGACATCGAAACTATAACCAAGCCGCTTTAGAAAGCGTGACGCCACTTTGATATTGAGTTCATTATCGTCCACAAGAAGAACATTTAAATGAGTTGGAATGGTGTAATCTTCTTTTTCACTATAGGGTTTCTCAGGACCACGACTCGAAGGGATACAATGACAAGGAATCTCAAAGAAGAAAGTGGTACCAACCCCCTCTTCACTTTCAAATGTAATATTTCCGCCCATAAGATCGACTATTCTTTTGCAAATCACTAGGCCTAGACCGGTTCCCCCATAACGCCTATTCACACTTTCATCGGCCTGGGAAAACTTCGTAAAGAGTTTTCCCTGGCTTTCTTTTGGAATACCAATACCAGTGTCCGAGAGCCTAAAGTTAAGGAAACTTTTTCCATCACTTTTAAGATCAATTCCTACCTCAAGACCAATATGGCCTCTTTCAGTGAATTTGACGGCATTATTAACCAGGTTTTGAATCACTTGCTTAATTTTGACCGAATCACCAAACATTCCATCAGGAACCTGTTCATCTACAATGAGTTCAAAAACAATATCTTTTTTACTCGATATAATCGTAAAAATCTCACTCTGTTCTTTGAGAAGGTCTCTGATAGAGAAG
>JAUIBX010000166.1 GCA_030427595.1 Bacteriovoracia bacterium
TAAAGAAGGTATCAACGCCTCTTTCAATACGACTCTCCAAGAGGGTCTCAAACTTGAGAGGCGCAACTTCTATCTCACCTTTTCTTTTGAAGACCAAAAGGAAGGCATGCGCGCCTTTTTAGAAAAGAGAAAACCTGAATACAAAGGAAATTAAGCGTGAGCTATCAATTTTTAAAAGTCGAAAAGACAGGCCAGACATTAGAAATCACCATCAATAGACCAGAGGTTTACAATGCCCTCAACTACGATGGGAAAATGGAAATCGTCCGCGCCATCAGAGAAGGTAATAAAGATGATGAGGTGAGAAGTATTATCCTCACCGCTGAAGGCAAGGCCTTCTGTTCTGGCCAAGACCTCAACGACAGAAATGTTCAAGGTGAAGGCGATAAGAAGGTGGACCTTGGTCACACTCTTGAAACGGAGTGGAACCCTCTTATTAATAGCATACGTGACTCAAAGAAACTTGTGATAGGTGCCATCAATGGCGTCGCCGCCGGCGCCGGCTTAAGTGTCGCCATGGCCTGTGATTTCTTGGTGGCCGCTCCAAAAGTTAAGTTTGTTTCTGGCTTTAGTCAGCTTGGCCTGGCCCCCGACGCAGGCTCTAGCTTCACCTTTGTTCATGGTCTTGGTTACAAGAGAACACTTGAGTTCTTTCTCTTTAACCAACCCCTCTATTCTGAAGACCTACAAGCGGCCGGTATGATCAACACTGTTAGTGAAGCACCACTTGAGAGTGCCCGTGAGATGGCGGCCAAAATCAACATGATGGCGCCCCTCTCTTTGGAACTTATAAAGAAGAACCTGCAAAAGGCCCAGGAACAGAGCTTCTCCAGCATGATTGAGGCGGAAACCGCCACCCAACGCTTCCTAGGCGCTTCAAATGACTATCAGGAGGGGCTTAAGGCCTTTTTTGATAAAAGAAAGCCCGAGTTTACAGGCAGTTAGACATTCCCTGAAAGAACAACAGGGTGTCAGGCCTTTGATTTCTCGATCTGTTTCATTTATGGGTAAAATAGTAGGGAAATATTGATGAATGTCAGGCAAAGACAACAAAATTTACGGACATAACGTAGGAGATATTTATGACAAGTAACGTATCGGAAAGACAATACTCAGCTGAAGACGACAAGCTCTTCGAAGAGATTGCCAACGGCCGCACCTTTGATAAGGGCGATGAGCTGCCTCCTCTTTACAAGAAGCACCTAATGAATCTTCTTTGGATGCAAGGTGACTCTGAATATTCAGGTGCCCTCGGTTATATGCCTTGGATTGAAAAAGCTCCCGACGTAAAAGAGAAAGTTCTTGTGGCCCAAATCACAAAAGATGAAATGCGCCACTCACAAGTCATCTATAAAATGCTACGCGATCTTGGTGAAGATCCAGAAAAGCACATTGAAGAAACTGATATGGGATGGAAGCTTCCCGAAGACGATATCAATATCGGTTTCAAAAGGATCAAAGACGACTACCGTGTCAACATCTTCTACTACCAGATCAAATACTGGGAAGATTTCATTCTCTTTAACTTCCTTATGGACCGCGCTGCTGGTCACCAACTTGAAGATACCCTGCACTCTTCTTACCTCCCTTGGAAGAAAGGTATTGAAGGTATCTATAAAGAAGAAGTTTTCCACGTCACTCACGGCGACACCAATATCAAAAAGCTTTGCAAAGACCCAGAGAAGAGAAAGTTCGTTCAAGAGCGTCTCAACCTATGGTGGCCTCGTGTGATGAATGTCTTTGGTAAGACCATTGGTGGTGCCAATGACATCTACGTCAAGCTTGGTCTCAAGAGAAGAACCAATAAAGAAGTCCGCGACGTTTTCGTCAAAGAAATCGAAGGACTCTGTAAAGAAGTTGGTCTCGTTCTTCCTGAGTGGAGCGAAGAAGAAAATTTAGCAATCAACTAATCAGGTATCAGGTTACGGGTGGCAGGTTACAGGTTATTGCGTGCCACCTTACTAACCTGTTACCTGTTACCTGTTACCTGCATTGTCCCTTGCCTAAGTCCCTTACCTCTTGAGAAGATTAAGCCCAAATTAAAGAGGATTTTCTATGAAAATACATAAAGTTGCCGTCCTTGGTGCCGGAACGATGGGCGCTGGAATCGCTCAATGGTTTTGCCAAGTCGGTGCCTCAGAGGGCATTCAAGTGGAACTAAGCGATGCGGCCGAAGAGCAACTTGAAAGGGCCAAGAATAATATTCACGCAAGCTGGGATAAGCTGGCGGCCAAGGGTAAATTTACTCAGGAACAAGTAGACTCTTTTAAAAGTGCTCTCCTTTTAAAGGAAGACTTTTCAAAAGATTGTGACCTCTTCATTGAGGCGATCGTTGAATCCCTTCCCATTAAAATAGAGGTTCTGCAAAAGCTATCGGCTCACTTTCAAGCAAAGACTATCATGGCCTCCAACACCAGCTCGATCCCCATTGATGCCATGGCAAGGGAATTACCGCAAAAACGCCAGGGCCAATTTCTAGGCCTTCACTTTTTTAACCCGGCCCCCATTATGAAGCTTGTAGAAATTGTACAAGGCCATTGGACTAGTGCTGAGCTGACAGAAAATCTATCCCAATGGTTTGAAGATAAGGGAAAGAAACCGGCCCTGTGCCAAGATGGACCAGGCTTTATCGTCAATCGTCTCGCCAGAAACTTCTATGGCGAGCCCCTACGTCTAGCGGGAACAGAAGATACCAAGGTCTTTAAAGAAATTGATGACACCCTCAAAGAAGTGGGTGGTTTTCGTATGGGACCTTTTGAGCTGATGGACCTCATTGGAATTGATATCAATTACTCTGTTTCAGAGTCTGTATGGAAATCATTTTACTATGAACCTCGCTTTGCTCCTCATGCGCTTCAAAGAAAGATGGTGACCAGTGGTCGCCTGGGCAGAAAAACTAAGGGAGGTTTCTATGAGTACTCCTAAATACGTTATTCTCGCCAACCGCGATCACCCCCTCTATAACGAACTTAAAGAAACGGGTCACACCTTCTACGACCTTCATAAAGATGACCCCTTTGAAGGTAAGGAAGCGCGCTACCGTGAAGCCGACCTTGTTTTTGATTTCACTCTCTTGGAGCGTGACAAGAAAGAAGAGCTCTTAAGAATCTTGGCCATCCAAATGAAAGCTCCCGTGGTGAGTGACCTCACCTGTCTGTGGGGAGATTTCTTTATTGAGAAATTCCCCCAAATTCAAGGGGCGATGGCGACCGCCTTTTGGGCGCCCACTCAAAAAAGAGAAGTGGTGGCCAAAGACACCGAGGTCTTTAAAGGTGTTTCAACTCTCCTCAAAGAAGTTGGTCTTGAGGCCAAAGAAGTCTCTCAGCCAGGTCATGGTTTCATCTATCCGCGTACAGTCAGTCTTTTGATCAATGAGGCCTGTCTTGCTCTGGAGGATAAGTTGGCCAGTGCCAAAGACCTCGATACGGCAATGAAATTTGGCGTGAACTACCCTCTAGGTCTGGTGGAATGGAAAGAGAAGATTGGCGCAAAGGCCGTTCTTATGCTCCTAGATGACCTTCACCATGTCACTAAAGATGACCGTTACCGTGCAAGCGTCAGTTTAAGAAAAGAAGCTCACCTCGACAGTGATAAAGTCCAAGCTTAGTAAAAAATATTTGGAGAATAACCATGACCCAGTTGAAAGATGCTTACATAATTTCTGCTAAGAGAACCCCGATTGGAAAAATTGGAGGCCTTCTCTCCCCAGTGCGAGTCGATGATATGATGGCCCTTCTCATTAAGGACTACGCCGACTCCATCAACTATGACCCGAAAGAAATTGATGACGTTATCGTTGGCTGTGCCAATCAGGCGGGAGAAGATAACAGAAATGTGGCCCGCATGGCCGCTGTTTTGGCAGGTCTTCCCTATGAAGTTCCCGGAGTTACTCTCAATCGTCTATGTGGAAGCTCTCTTGATGCCATTATTGATGCTTGTGGAAGAATCTCTCTTGGACTCGCTGATTGCCTCCTTGTAGGAGGAACAGAAAGCATGACCAGAGGACCACTAGTTATTTCTAAAGGCTCAACTCCTTTTGGTCGCGACTCTCAAATGTATGACACCACTTTTGGCTGGCGTTTCCCTAACCCTAAGATGAAGGAAATGTTCCCCCTCTACTCCATGGGAGAGACGGCCGAGAATGTGGCCGAGAAGTATAAAATTAACCGTGAAGACCAGGATCAATTTGCCCTTGGCTCCCATCAAAAGGCAGTTAAGGCCCAAGAGTCAGGTGCCTTCGGTAAAGAACTTGTTCCTGTTCATGTGAAACTGAGAAAGAAAGAATACACGGTAGAAAAAGATGAAGGCCCACGTGCGGATACCGACTTGGAAAAACTCGCCAAGCTTAAGGCCGTTTTTAGAAGTGGTGGTACAGTCACCGCAGGAAACGCTTCAAGCATGAATGATGGTGCCGCCCTTGTGGTTGTGGTCTCTGGTGAATTTTTAAAGAAGCATAACCTCACTCCCCTTGCCCGCATTACCGGAATGGGAGTTCGTGGAGTCCATCCCGATGTGATGGGTCTTGGCCCCATTGAGGCGACAAAACTTCTGTGCCAAAAGTATGGTCATAAAACCTCTGATTTTGATGCTATTGAACTTAATGAGGCCTTTGCGGCTCAGGCCCTCGCCTGTATGCGTGATCTCGACCTCGATCCTTCTAAAGTCAATCAGCACGGTGGTGCCATTGCTCTAGGTCATCCTCTGGGCTGTAGTGGAGCCCGCATTGTCACCACGCTCTTAGGAGTCATGAGAAAGAATGAAAAGGCCAAGAAGGGACTTGCCACCATGTGTATTGGTGTTGGCCAAGGTGTCGCTCTGTCTGTGGAAAAATGTTAAAGGGTTTTATTGCTCTTTTCTTTCTTTTAAATTTCTGTGTCCTTGCAGTTGAGATTGATCATGTCACAATCGCAGTCCATGATCTTGATAAGGCGGCCACCACTTTAGCGAAGAAGGGCTTTGTCCTAAAAAAGCCTCATCGCTACCAAAAGGGACTTCAACAGGGCTTAACCACTCAGGCCATTCGCTTTTCTTCAGGTCAATACCTGCAACTCATAAGCTTTTCTAAAAAAGATAAAAAAGGAAAAGGAGTCGGTCTTGGCGAACTTGGAAAATGGTATCAGAAATTCTTAAACTCCACTGAAGGTGGCGCCACGGTCATCTTAAAGTATGGGGACAAAGAAGAGATCAGAAAAACTGAAAAAGAACTCAACTCCCAAGGCCTAACTTGTCGACTGACTCAGGAAGCAGGCTTCGACTGGCTCAGCTTTAAAACCTATAGCCCCTTTCAAAACTTGGCCTTTATTCACTACAAAAATCCGCCCTCCATTGGCCCAGAACTTTTGGCCCACGCCAATAAAGTGACTGGCATCTCCAAGGTAAGAATAAATCCTCCAGGAGACCCCTTTCAATGGGCGAAGATCATCAGGCTCTCCCGCGCCAGCACGGTTGGGCTAGACTTTATCGATTCAGGCACTTTTAAGGAGCCAGACCTCTTTGTCAGAGAAATTACCCTCAAAAGGTCTCTAACTCCTAGAGCATCAAAAAAAGGCCAAGAACTTGCGTCTTTTACCCTTGGTCGCACGAAAATCATCTTTAACTAATTGAAAGTACTTACAGTTTAACCAAGTACTAAACTCAAGAAAATTCATCTCTTCACCGATAAGTTATCGTGATCACGAAAAGAACGCTTTCAATTTTACCTTGGGTGACGATTTTCTTCACCTTGAGTTCATGCCTTGGACCTGAGTCTAAGAGCTCTCTCTACGGTAGTAGAGGTCCTGCCAGTGAAGAAGTAAGGCTCCTTGAAAGAGCGCTACAACACCCCACCAGTGCTGTTATTCGCAAGGCAGCTTCAGGAAAGGATTATCTCAAAGGACAAAGAGAAGCTTTAGAAAGCATCCGTCACGATCATTCGTTAGAGTCTTCTACTCTCTTTGGTCATCAGCTAAGCCCAAAAGAGAAGGCCAGTATCTTTCATCAACAGGACCTCTTTTCGGCCTACCTTAACAACCCTCCCTTTGCACAAAGCCTTAGGGACCTTGGTTTTGATGAAGAGGCCTACCTCAGTGGCTCCTATGAATCAGATCTTGGAAAACTGAAAAGCTATCAAGCGCTCTTTACGGAAAAGAGTGCTAAGGGTGATCTCTTCTATCTTTTCATTCAAGGAAAAGGACCAGAAAAAAGTCTTAAAGAACTCTATGTCGCTCTTGATGAAATGAATGAACCTAGACTTCCCTTTCTCAACCCACAGATGAAAGTGAGTGAAGTGCGTCAGGCTTTTAAAGACTACCCTATTCTTAAGGGCTTTCTCCATGAGCTTCCTGGCATGATAGATGCTGTCTTGGCCTATGAACTTAACCTGATCACAAGTGAGGAGTTTAGGGCCCAGATTCACGTCAACCTCTTTCACTGTGGTCCTTCCGCCGGTTATTGGCAGTTTCTTAAGGGCAACCTTATTCCTCAAAGCTTTGAAAGAAAGAATCAAAAACTCCTTTTTAAGAAAGTTTTTAAAGGCGGCCTTTTTATGAAGGGCGATCGCCATAATCTCTACTATGGGGCTCCCTCTACCTTTGAAAGTTTTGTCTCGACCCTCTTTGATCGCCTCAGTCAGGCGACGAAAGGTGGTTATTTAAAAATAGATTGGGAAATCGGAGGCAACCCTCTTCAAAATGCTAATAACCTTCTTCTTGAAAAGAATATCCCCTGGACTATAAATCAGCTGCAACTCTTGGAAGAACAACTAGATGATGCCAAGCTTATCAAAAGTCAGCAGCGCCTCTTTCTCAAAAAGACTATTGTAAAAAGCATCGCCTACCTTGAAGATTATCAAAAACTTCTTAAAGATATGGTTCACTTTAAGAGTGGTCCAAAAGAGCTTATCCTAGAGCTTAAAAGCAAGAGGTTAACGGAAAACTTTAAGGTTATCTTCAACCATGAAACTGGTAGCTACCGAGTCATTCCTCCTCTTATTAAGGATGAGCCCTCTGTGCTCGCCTCAGAGGATCAGATTCGGCGACTGGTCCACTCCAAGATGCAAATGGTCTTTTCCGAGATTGAAGCAGAAATCGGGGACCCCTTTCAAGGCCTAAATTGGCCAAATTAAGCCACTTTTCATGACACCAAGCGAGATCTATGCTACCACCAGCATATGATTATTGTGAGTGCCTGCTTAGCAGGAGAAAAATGTCGCTATGACGGTTCTCATAAGGAACGTCAGGACCTGTTAGAGCTTGTGGCCAGTGGCCAAGCAGTCGCTGTATGCCCAGAACAGCTAGGAGGCCTTCCTACTCCAAGACCACCGGCAGAGCAACAAGGTGAAAAAGTCATCACTGTTGAAGGTAAAGACGTTAGCCACGCTTATGCCACTGGCGCTGAAGTTGCTTTGCGAGAAGCACATAAAGTTGCGCTTAAATCTGGAAAAATAATCGAGAAGGCGATACTCAAAAGTAATTCCCCCATGTGTGGAGTTGGCAAAATTTATGACGGAACCTTTAGTGGAAATAAAAAAGAGGGCGATGGCGTCTTCACCAAACTTTTAAAAAAGAATGAAATAAAAGTTGAATCAAGAGATTGACCGCCCGGCGTTCCGGCGGCCGGCGTTCCGGCGGCCGGCGTTCCGGCGGCCGGCGTTCCGGCGCCCGCCCGCAACCTGTAACCTGTAACCCGTATTACTATGCCTGAAGAAAATATGAAGTTAGAAAGAAAATACAGCGACGAAGACTACCAATGGGTCAGTGAACTCCTAGGCCGCAAGCCCCGAGGTCTCTATCAGGTGATGAAATATCATCCCGAAAAAAACCACCCCATGGTCATCAAAGTTCTTCCCTATGTGGAGAAAGCGCCCTTTCCCACCCTTTATTGGCTCACATGTCCTATTCTAAAAAGGGAAATTTCCCATATTGAAAAAGACGGTGTGATCGAAGAGTTTGAAAAGGAACTCTTTGCACCTGAGAGTCACAATCTCAAAGAACTTCATAGAAATCATCAAAGCTACCGCGATGAAAGAATTAAACTCTTTGAAGAAAATTATGAAGGTTGGGGTATCATGCCGGAACCGATGCAAAAGATCCTCAAAGAAACGGGTATCGGTGGC
>JAUIBX010000167.1 GCA_030427595.1 Bacteriovoracia bacterium
AAATTGGTGCAGGAACCAATGAAGTAATGATCATGATTATTGCCAAGAATATGTTGAAAGAGGCGGCCAATTAAAATGAATGAATTACAAAAAGAATTAACATCCCAACTTCAAAAATTTTGCCAATCTAAAATAGAACCTCATATTGAGCACGATGATGCTAATGAAAACTTCCGCATGGAAATCTTTCAGGAACTCGGTGCCTTGGGCTTTTGTGGCATGACCATTTCTGATCAATATGGTGGTGCAGGTTTAGGGTATTCAGACTTCTGTATCGCCCTTGAAGAGATTGCTAAGCATTCACCTTCCTACGCCGTGACAATTTCTGTTAGCACCATGGTCCAAGGAATCATTGAAAAATTTGGTAATGAAGATCAAAAGCAAAAATACCTTCCGGCCCTCACCAGTGGTCAAGTGATTGGTGCCTTTTGCTTATCTGAATCAGGTTCTGGCTCGGATGCCAAGGCCCTTAAAACAACTGCTAAGAGAACTGAAGGTGGTTATATCCTCAATGGTTCAAAGATGTGGATCACTTCTGCAGGGATCGCTAAAACCTATGTGGTGATGGCGAGAACTGGTGGCGAAGGAGCTGGAGGAGTAAGTGCTTTCATCGTAGAAGATGGCATAGAAGGCTTTAGTTATGGAAAAAAAGAAAAGAAAATGGGTTGGAAAGTATCGCCCACAAGAGAGATTCTTTTTCAAAACTGCTTTGTTCCCGAAGAAAATCTTATCAAAGCTGAAGGTGAAGGATTTAAGGTCGCACTTGGTGGCCTTGATGCCGGCCGAGTCACCATTGGTTCTATCGCCAACGGTATTTCAGCGCGTGCCCTTTCTGAATCAGTTCGCTATTCTTTAGAGCGCCAACAATTTGATCAACCTATTTTTAACTTTCAAGGCCTGCAATTTATGATGGCCGATATGGCAACTGAGTTAGAGGCCGCCAGACTTTTGGTTGAAAAGGCGGCAAGTCTTCTCGATGCCGGAGAAGTTCCTTCAAAGCTGTGCTCAATGGCCAAGCTTAAGGCAACCGATGTTTGCATGAAAGTTACTACCGACGCCGTTCAAATCCATGGAGGTGTGGGCTATACCGCAGAATACCCCGTGGAACGTCTTATGAGAGATGCAAAAGTACTGCAAATCGTTGAAGGAACTAATCAAATTCAACGCGTTGTGATCGCCCGCCACCTCAAAAAAGAAAACTAAGGACAGAAAATGAGTCTCTCGATTACTTTTGATAGCGATGCTCGCATCGCAAGTGAATATAGCGCCTCTGAATCAATTCAAGGCCATTGGAAAAGTTTCCTCCAAACCATTGATGATGAAGCTATTGGCTTCTTTCACGTCAATCAAAGAAAGGAGCTTCTTCAATCTTGTATGGAAGTTTTTGAAAAGTTCCAAAGTCGTACTCAGTTTATTCAAGTGGGAATTGGTGGTAGCTCTCTAGGACCAGAGATGCTTATCTCTGCTCTTGGAGACAATAAAAGACAATTTACTTTCATGAATAATATTGATCCTGACCAACTGGCCCTTCAACTTGATGTCCTCGATCACTCCAAAAGCCTTTTCTATATTGTTTCTAAAAGTGGTGGCACCGCTGAGACCTCTGCAACGATGGCCATTATTGCTAACTGGCTAAGAGATAAAGGCGTTGAAGAAAAAGACCTTAAAAACCACTTTGTCTTTGCCACTGATCCCGTCAAAAGTGACCTCCACAACTTAGGAAGAGAACTTGGAATTACATGCCTAGAAATTCCTTCCAATGTTGGCGGTCGCTTTAGTGTCTTAACGCCAGTTGGTTTTCTACCGGCGCTCTTTGCCGGTATCGACTGTGCAGACCTCCTCAAAGGTGCTCAAGATATCAAGAAGGATCTTTTAAACACCAACCTTACTGAGAATATCCTCATTAAAACGGCCTGCTATTTGATGAGCTTAAAAGATAAGGGATACAATCAAACTGTTCTCATGCCCTACTCTTCCCGATTGAGAGACCTCTCTTTTTGGTTTGTGCAGCTATGGGCAGAATCCCTTGGGAAAAAACACAATGAAAAGGGAGAGGTGGTAAATACCGGCTTCACACCTGTGCCGGCCTATGGTGCTACTGACCAGCATTCACAAGTACAACTCTTTATGGAGGGGCCATACGATAAAACACTTCTTCTCGTTGAAGTTGAAAAGTTTGCTAACGACTTTAAGCTTGAAAGTAACTTCTCCACTCCTTCTTTTAAAAAGCTAGCCCCCCATACTCTTGGTCAGCTCATGAAAGCTGAACTTGATGGCACCATTTCCGCCCTCAAAGATGCAGACAGACCCCACCTTCTTATCAAGATGCCAGAGGTGTCTGCCTACTATTTAGGTCAACTTATCTTGACTTTGGAGGCCCTCACCGCCCTCACAGGCCTAATGCTTAGCATAAACACATTTGATCAACCCGGTGTAGAGGCCGGAAAACGCTATGCTTTCCAGTACTTAGAAAAAATGGGCCCAGCTTGCTAAAAGGCGTAATGTCCGAGACTACCTAGTTGAAAAGACTATGTACTAAGGATAGAATTGTGATTACTTTATTCTCTCCTTAACTTAGTAATATCAAGGGAATACAAATGGCCGGTGATGATTCAACCGTCGTCTTAACAGATATAAAAGCAGCGCTTGCCGCTGCTGAAAATGAAGCTGCTGAAAAGCCAGCGGCCCTGTTAGTTGTTGGTGGTGACTTAAACGGCACCATTTTTGATCTTACTGGTGGTGAAGTAAGCGCGGGCAGAAACCCTGACAATACTATCCCTCTAGAGTTTAATGGCATTTCTCGCTATCACTTTAAAGTTCTTTCCCAAGATGGAACAACTCATATGATTCAAGATGCCGGTTCTCGTAACGGCACTTTTGTTAACAACAAAAAAATAGAAGGCCAAGTTCAATTGAATAAAGGCGATATGATCAAGCTTGGAAATATCGCCCTTAAGTATCTCCCCAAAGGAGATCCTGAGCGCCTCACTTACGATAAGCTTCAGCATGAGGCCAACACAGACAAACACACCGGATGCTTCAACAAAGGCTACTTCAATAATGCCCTCGACCTTGAAGTAAAAAAGTCCAAAGTGACGGGCTCTCCCCTATCTTTGATCGTGTTTGATTTGGACCACTTTAAAAAACTTAATGATGGCTACGGCCATGATGCCGGTGACTTTGTTCTTAAGGAAATGGCCACGATCATACGCAAACATGGTGTTCGTGACCTCGATATCTTTGCCCGCTATGGTGGTGAAGAGTTTGTCATCCTATTACCGAAAACCAATCTTAAACAAGCTTTTGAAATCGCTGAGCGCCTAAGAAAGCTTGTTGAAAGTCATGAGTTTACCTATGAAGAAAAGCGCCTCCCAGTAACTGCATCTATTGGGGTGGCCGACTATCGCCAAGGAGTGGCGACAGGAACTGATTTGTTTAAGAGAGCTGACGAAGCCGTTTACAAATCTAAACAAGGAGGAAGAAATCAGGTCAATTTTTACCGCGCCAAATGACAATTCAAAATAGCGAGTTTAAACCTGATTCTTCCCGCATTCACCTTCTTCCCGAACATCTTGTAGACCAAATAAAAGCTGGCGAAGTCATAGAACGGCCGGCAAGTCTTATCAAAGAAATTCTAGAAAATAGTATCGATGCCGGGGCTACAAAAATTGACCTTCATATAGTCAATAACGGCATGGACCTCATTTCCCTCATTGATGATGGCGCCGGCATGACTTTTAATGAGCTGCCATTTGCTTTTTGTCGCCATGCCACTTCAAAGATAGAACGATTTGAAGACCTCTATCATCTCAACAGCTATGGATTTCGTGGAGAAGCACTAGCATCCATCGCGGCCGTGGCCAGAGTAACTTGCACGAGTTCCCCCCAAGAGAACTCTTCTGAGGGTGGCAAAATTATTTACCATGGTGGAGAATGCCTAGCACACGACCAACAGGCCAACCTTCCCAAAGGTACATCTTTTTTTATTAAAGACCTCTTCTTCAATACACCAGCTCGCCTCAAGTTTATAAAGAGTGCCCAATCAGAGAAAAATGCTATCAAACGCATGGTTGAAGCTTCACTTCTTGCTAACCCCCAGGTGAGCTTCTCTCTCAAATGGGACGATCAAGATAAGGTCTTCTTCCCGGCAACAGAGGAGCCCCAAAAGAGAGTTGCTCAAGTCCTCCTCCCCAAAATTAAAGAAAAGAACCTCTATTCTTTTAATGCCGAATACGAGGGTCACAGAGTCACGGGCTATTTTTCTCACACAAGCTCGAGGGGCAATGCCTACAAACGCCAATACCTTTTTGCTAATAATCGAATATTTACGGACCGCCAACTTCATCAGACTATCATTCGCAACCTTGAAAAACTCTACCCTCAAGGAGAAAGTGGTCACTATTGTGTCTTTATTGACGTTCCAGAGAACCTCATTGACGTCAATGTTCACCCCAATAAAACCCAAATTAAATTCTTCAAGCTGCCAGTCATTACCGCCCTTCTTTCCTCACAAATAAAGAAGCTCAGTTATGACTTTGGAGAGCAGCCTTCTCTTCTTGAAGGGCAAACATTTCATAATGAATCGGATGAAGCTGGTCATAGTTTTTCACAATCTTATTCGGGCTCTTCTCAAGAAAGACCTTCCTTTTCAAGTGAGAACTTCTATCCACAAGCAGGATCATCTCACTTTCAAGAAGGTCATTACCGTCCACGACCGAGTCATGACCCATGCGGGACCAACCACTCCGTTTCTCAAATTAGCTCTTCTACTACTCTTCATCCTGACCTCTTCTTTCATCAAAAAGAGGAAGGAACCTATGTCCTGGTTTCCCTTAGTCGTTTTTGGGGAGTTGCCATCGACCGCCTAAAGGAAATGACTTTCGAGACCGACAAAGAATTCATTCCTCTCCTTATTAGTGAGCCTTTTTCCCTAACGGCCCTCTTAGAGGAGGAGAAGCGTTTCTCCGAACTTGAAAATATTGGGGTTCTTTGTGAAAGAGTCGATCAAAAAACAGTAGCAGTTCGTGCCGTTCATCAGTACCTTGACCCCTTAGATAATGCTGCAGACTTCGCAGAAAAAATACTCACAAGCTCCAACCAAGAAAACTTTAATTTTCCTTGGCCCTATCAAAGGATTCAAAAGCTGGCACAACAGCTTGGAGTAGATTCTAAGATTTTTGAAAAGACGATCGACTTAAGCTTTTATCAAAAGAACTTCAAGTGAAAAACCAATACCCCCTTGTTCTC
The DNA here is from genome assembly GCA_030427595.1 of Bacteriovoracia bacterium. GTDB lineage: Bacteria > Bdellovibrionota > Bacteriovoracia > Bacteriovoracales > Bacteriovoracaceae. The sequence goes on from JAUIBX010000167.1 coordinate 5,248, forward strand.
ATCACTGGAGCTACTGCAACAGGCAAAACAGATTTGGCCATCTCACTTGCTCATAGGGCAATAGCGATGGGTAAAGAAGCTGAGGTTATCAATGCGGACTCACTTCTCTTTTATAAAGAGCTCTCTATTGGAACGGCAAAACCGACTCAAGAGGAACAAAAGGGCATCCCCCATCACCTTGTGGGTCATCAAAGCGTAAAGAATCCTCTCAACGCTAGTGATTTTTGCGACCAAGCCTTACCTCTTATAGAGGACCTTCACCAAAAAGGAGCCCTCCCCATTATTGTTGGAGGTTCCGCCTTCTATGTAAGAGCTCTTATTAAAGGCATGTATGAGGCAGGTGAAATCTCCCCCCAAGCGACAGAAAAGGTCCAATCTCTTGAAAAAGAAAAAGGCTGGTCAGCAGTTCGCGCCCTTCTAAAAGAAAGTGACCCGGCCTCCTTTAAGAAAATTCATGAAAATGACCGCTACCGAACAATTAGGGCGCTAGAATATTTCTTAACTCACAAAAAGCCTATTAGTGAGCAGCGACAAAGAATTGAAGAAGAAGGTCCCTATGACTTTTCTCAAGCGAGAAACCCTCAATGGACTATTCACCACATCTACCTTGAGGTTTCTAAGGAAGAGCACTGGCCTATTATGGAAAAACGAGTTCATAGAATGCTGGAATCTGGCCTAATAGAGGAAGTAAAAGGCCTCCTTCATGAGGGGCTAACAGAGGATCTCAAGCCCCTTCAATCCATTGGCTATAAAGAGACTATCGACTTTTTAAAGGGTCATGAACTCAACAACGAAAACGACCTCATTGAAAAGATCTATGTAAATACTCGGAAACTAGCGAAGTCCCAAAAGACCTTCTTTAAAAAGATTTCTCCCAAGGAAACTTATAATCCCCTGGAGGACAACGAACGTATCAGGCAAGATTTTGACCATTTCCTTAAAGAGCAAGAAGGCCGCTAAAATAGTGTTACCAGTAAAAATGATGGAAAAGAAATGACCCCTAGGAAACGCTTAAAGATCATTATTATTTCAGACGGAACAGGTGAAACGGCCACGGCCATTAGCCGAGCGGTAATGACTCAATTTAAAGGACGTGATGTCTACTTTACTCGCTACAAGTCGGTGCGAACCAGAGAACAAATTGATGCGATCTTTTCAGAAGCTGCAGTCCATCATGATCTCATCATTTACACATTAGTTTCTGCTGACCTGCGCGAATATATCGCCGAAGCGGCCAGGATCAAACATGTAAGGACTCTAGACGTACTCGGACCAGCACTAACAACATTTTCTAATTATTTTGACCAAGAACCTACCAACACTCCAGGGCTCCTTCACCAAGTCAATGACGATTACTATAAGAGAGTTGAGGCCATGGAGTTTACTCTCAACCATGATGACGGCAGAAACCTCAATAGTCTTCATCTTGCAGATGTCGTACTTGTCGGTATCTCTCGTACCTCAAAAACTCCCCTGTCACTTTACTTAAGCCTTCATGGTCTTAAAGTGACCAATGTCCCCCTAGTATTAGGAACGAATCCTCCCGAGGAGCTCTTTAAAATTGATCAAAGAAAGATCTTTGCTCTTACCATTGACCCTGAGGCCCTCAAACATATTCGTAAGAACCGTCTTAGCCGCCTTGGAGCAGAAAAACTTACGGGAGACTATGCGGACCAATCAAAAGTCATTGAGGAACTTGAATGGGCCAACTCTATTTTTAAAGAAAACAAGAGATGGCCGGTTTTCAATGTTACGGATAAAGCTCTAGAAGAAACGGCGGCTGAAATTATGCGCCTTCTCAATATGAGAAGAAATAATATCTTTAAGCAAAAGAAGGAAGATTGACCCTAGAGATCACAAAGGTCGATACGCTCATTATCGTCACTAAATGAGAATTCAATTTTTCTTTCGATGGCCTCATTCTTCTTTTTAAAATAGACCGTATATTGAGCGCGACCTGAGTCATCAGCAGGAATACGACTTCCATCTCCTTCGACAGGGAAGGAAATCCCCATGGGAGAAGTCATAGGTACTCTCTCTTTTCTTGGCTCTCCATAGAGGCTAAAAGAAAGCGTTCCATACATCTGACATCCGCGTGAAACATAGAGGTAGCCTACTGATATAGGTGTCGCTTTGGGGATATCAATGGACATTGTTTCAGCACGTCTCACAGTAAGCTTTTTAACGAAAGGCTTAAACCCTGGTCTTTCAACTCTAAACCAGAAAGGCTCATTCGCCTCAATAGAAACTGATTTAAGAAAATCAGGCTTAACCTCATCACCATTTATAAAAATCTTATGGATTTGAGGATTATAATTTGGAATTCTCAAACCGTTCTTAAGCTGACTATTCACTTTATTAAGACCGGCGCCCAGGTCGTCATTATCTTCACCATTTTTGGGAAGCTGCTTGATCACAAGCTCCTCACTAGCAGGATCTCTTCCCTGAAACATCGCTTTTAAGAAGGGAACATGATCTTTGGCCACATAGAGCATCACCACAATCATGGCCGTAGCCGCAAAAATAACCTTTAAATTCTTATGCTTCTTTGTATCTAATGAAAGAACACCTGTTACAGTGCTATTCTTTCCTTTCTTACGTCTCCTCTTAGTGCCTGTTCCCTCTTTAACAATTTTCTTCTTAGGAGGTGGAGCTGTAATTTGAAGATTATTGGCATCATAATCATCGACGGAAGTTTGATCATTTGCTACAAACTTTTTCCCAGCTCTCGTGCGAGTCTTCTTTCCTTTGAGGCTGGTTTTAGTCGCTGCATCTTCTTCGAAACCAAAGTCGAGGACTTGTTCTTTTTGGCGAGTCG
>JAUIBX010000168.1 GCA_030427595.1 Bacteriovoracia bacterium
GAATTGACTCACTTTTTTTGATACCAAAACCCTCTTAAAATGATCCATCTAACGCTACAGGTCCTTAGGCACTCAAATTTACAATTTAAAGCTTCTTTCAACCTTCTCCCTAAAAAATTACCCAAACGGCTTCAAAATCGTTCAGGCGAAGGCAAAGCTGCAAGAAGGCCTTAATGAAAAAATTGTTTCACAAATCACACCCTATTCCTTTGGGGCAAAGCAAACCTTTGATGACTCAATCGAGTTTAAAGGTGTTCCTGGCCTCATAGATAATGGCGATCTCGGAGGGGCCATCACTGCCTTAAAGAAATTTCCGAGCTCAGGTCCGCAGGTTTACAACCTCGCCCTTCTTTATGATGCCTTAGGAAGAACCCAAGAGCACACAGCTGCACTTGAGTGGCTAAGGAAAAATAGCCGAAAGCCACTGCATATGAACTATATAAGCAGCTGGGAAGAGAGGCAGCGCAAGAAAAAACCATTCAATAATGGTTAGACCTTGATGAACATCATTTAAAAAGGGACCTATGCCGCGTTATTATATAGATAAGGATTTGCGAGGTAATAAGGTTTACCTAGCGCCTATGGAGAAGACCGCTGAATATAGGGAGTTTGTTCCCTTTATCATTGAAGTCTCCCCTGCTTATAAGGCCCACGGCCTATTAACAAAACTCAATGCAGGGCTAATTAAAGATCCTGTAAATGACCCTGGCCTTTGGTTAAAAATTGAGGCCTTAGCTGGACCACTTGGAACTGTTAGAGTTTTTAAGCTGAAATTGTAAGAGGTGTTATGAGTCTTAGACTTGGTATATTCTTAGGTGGCTTCATTCTCTTCTATCTTTGGGGTCTCAAAAGACCTTACAAGAGTTATCCATTTCGAGGAAATCGTCTCTTCAGTAATCTTGCCCTGGGGTCCCTTGGAGCTCTGGCAGGCCTCTTTATACCAGGGGGACTTTACGCACTAGCATGGTGGCTTGAAGAGCACTCTTGGGGACTCCTGAATCACCTTTCTTTTCCCCGTTTTATCACAATCATATTCACGATTATTTTTTTGGACTTAATTATTTATGCTCAGCACGTTCTTACTCACAAAATTCCAATCCTGTGGCGCCTTCATAAAGTCCACCATGGTGACCCCGAGTTTGACACAAGCACGGCCTTGAGATTTCATCCTCTAGAGATTCTATTTTCCCTATTTTATAAAGCAATATTTGTGGCGCTTTTAGGTTTAGATAAAACTGGTGTCTTAGTCTTTGAGATTCTTCTTAACTTCTCTGCCATGTTTAATCATGGAAACTTTCAACTCTCCGGAGAATTAGAAAAGAAATTACGCGCTATTATTGTGACTCCCGACTTTCATCGAGTTCACCACTCCCCTGAAAGAAGTCAGACAAATTCTAATTATGGCTTCTTCTTTAGCCTATGGGATTATCTTTTCGGAACCTACAATAGTCGTCACTTTAATAGCACCAACATAGGCTTCCATAATGAACCAAAGAGTTCATCTCGAAACCTGTGGTCGTTGATCATCGCCCCCTTTTCCTCTCGTTAAGCATATTCATCCTTGCGCCTCCCCGTCACGGCCGCCATAGTTATAGGGTCAACAAATGTAATCAATCTTCTTAGGAGGGAAATATGGTTAAAGATCTTGCTTATCTTCTCAGTCGTTTGCTCTTTGGCGTCACTATGTTCATTGCCCATGGTCTTCCCAAACTTCTTAGCTTTTCAGAGCGTATGAATACCTTTCCCGATCCACTTGGAGTGGGAAATAGTCTCTCTCTCGGTCTTACAATTTTTGCTGAAGTGGTCTGTGCTGCTCTTGTTGCCGTCGGTCTCTTTACTCGCTGGGTATCTGGACCCATGGTAGTCACTATGTTTGTTGCGACCTTCATTGTTCACGGTAACGATCCTTGGCATAAGAAGGAACTTGCCTTTGTTTACATGATTGGCTTTGTGATCACGGGACTACTAGGAAGTGGTCGCTTTAGTTTAGACTATCTCATTAGAAAGAAGAGTTAGTCTTAAAGCCACTTTCATAAACTTTTCTTACATTCAGGTTATTTTAGGCCGCTTAGTGCGGCCTTTTTTACATCATCTCCTTAGGAAAATTCAAACTAAGGTATATTGCCACTAATAATTGAGGGTAAATGAGGGCAATAATGATATTTTCAAAAATTAAAGTATTCACATTTGTGATTTTTCTAAGTGCTTCTTTGCAGGCCAATATCGATTTGAGTGGCTACTCTTTAAAAGAAAATCAAATCAAAATTCTCAGAGACTTTGAGGCCAAAGGTAAATACTCAGAGGACTGGCTCTATCAATTGGCCGAGGCCATGCATAATAATAACCGTAGAGAAGCTCAGCGACAAAATATGTATATCCCCTCCTATACTCAAGATGAGCTTGAAGCGACTCTTGCTTGGGCGCGCGGAGGTGCCTTTAGTGCCTATGCTGACTTTGCTGGTTTTTCATTTGATGGTGAAAGTTATCGGGCTGACTGCCCCAATGTCGCACTCTTTCGCTTTGGAAGGGCCTCTGGTACTGAGTTTATACCTGTCGATGTCATGAGAGACGCCACAAATACGGCCTATCATCTGCAACAACTCTACATCAAAGACAAAGAAAATTTTGGTGTGAGCTTCATGGAGCTTGCTAAAAAGTATGGTATGGCCAGGTACCTTAAGCCTTTAAACGAATAACTTCTATTGAAGAAGATCTGAAGGTCCGGGCTGACTGATTTGATCGAGATCATTTGGCTGACCATTTAGAAGAGACAGGGCCTTTTCCCTCATTTGAATTTCTCGTTGCCAGTTTTCTTGCAGGGTCTCTTCAAAGTTTCCTTCTAAGTTCTTGCTTAAATTTATCGACAAAACTTGTCCACTTTCTAAGTCCTGCTCAACACCATGGGGTGTGATGCCATTGGGGCCTGTATTTTGGTTACTTTCCTTCATGGAAATACTTAATCACGGCCTTGAAACCCTGCCAAGGGCTAGCGTCATTGTTACAAGCTCGTTAAAATGTCTTTTTAATACGTTAGGAGGTCATATGAACTATTTTACTGATTCAAAAGAGTGGCAATGGATGTTTGACCATGCTCTGGACTGGGATCGCATTCTTCCCCTTTATTACCCTCAGTACCCCACAGAAGATGGCCTCGAAAGTGCTGACGAAGTAAAAAGTTACCTCAAAGAAATCCTCGCAGGAGTTGGAGAGTGGGCCGCTAGAAGCATTAAGGAAGTTGGGGCTCAGCTTGATAAAGAAGGAGCGGGAGAGGTTAAAGATGGCCGCACCCACGCTGGACCTGCATTAAGTCGTATGCTTAATGAGGCCAAGGAACTTCAAGTTTATGGCATTACCCTTCCCACTGAATATGGAGGAATGGGTCTTCCTAACGCCGTTTACATGATGTCACAAAACCTTCTTTCTCGCTCATGTATGTGCACTTCTACCCTCCTCGGTTTTTATACTTCCCTCGGTGAAATGCTTCTGCGCTATTGCGACAAGAAAGAGGCCGATGAGTATATCCCTAAGATTATCCAAGGTGAAATCAGTGGCTCTATGAACCTCACCGAGCCTGGCTGTGGCTCAGACCTTTCCATGATGAAAACCACGGCCACTCCCCAAGACGATGGCACCTACCTTCTTAATGGCCAGAAAATCTTCATCACCAATGGTGGTGGTGGGCTCGCCTTTGTTCTCGCTAAAGTTAAAGGTGATCCAGATAGCCTCGATGGCATTTCAATGTTCTTTGTTAAGCAGGATGATCCGAGAAAGGAAGGTCTAAACTTTACAGTAGAAAAGACTGAAGAAAAGATGGGCATGCATGGTTCATTTACGACAGTGATCAACTACGAAAATACAGTAGGTGAACTTGTTGGCAAACAGGGAGAGGGCTTTAAATATATGCTCCACCTAATGAACGAAGCACGTATCCTTGTTGGCATTCAAGGCCTTGGAGGAATTGAAGAGTGTCTCGACTACGCGGAAAACTACGCAAAAGAAAGAGTCGCCTTTGGTAAGCCCATCTCTGAACTCCCTCTTATGAAGAGAAACTTAGAAGACTTTGGCACTGAAAGAGACGCTATTCGGGCCCTTATTGCCGATACTATGAGCTGGTTTGATATCTACCTTAAGCTCGACAATAAGAAAGTTCATACAGGAGACCTCTCTAAGGAAGAAGAGGAAGCTCTTAAAGAAGCTTCTATGTGGACCAGAAAGAGAACCCCTCTTGTGAAATTCTACGCCACAGAGGCCTACACAGAACTTTCTAAAAAGGCCATTCAGGTTCTTGGTGGCTACGGCTTCATTAAAGAATATCCGGTAGAGCGCTATCATCGCGATAGCTTCGGTCCCCTCCTCTATGAAGGGACCAGTCAGGTACAGGCCCTTATGGCCCTCAAAGATACAATGAAATATGTCTTAAAAGATCCAAAGAAGTTCTTTTCAAGTCTGTTCTTTAAGCATCCTTCAACGGCCCTTATCAATGGAAAGAATGAATGGTCTTCTCAATACCAGGCCGTCCATTACAAGTTTAAAAAGAATTTGGTTTCTTTGATTATTAGCTGTCTTAAGCCTGAGGCCTGGAAAGATGTTTTTGATCCCAAGAAGTGGCAACAAGAAGAGCGCTTTGAAGAATTAATGATTCACAGTGAAACTATTTGCTGGGCCCTTTGCTACACTGAAACTCTAAGAGTTCTTTGTGATCACGCCAACAGAGATGAAGAAAGAGTCGACCTCTTTAAGCGCTATCATCACTTGGTGACACCAAGATTAGAGGCCATTTACAAAGATTGGGAAGTTCGCTCTCAGAAGTAATTCGAGAATAAATTAAGGTGCGATAAAGGTCTGCTCTTGTGAGCGGACCTTTGTGTTGTCACCGTCACAGGGAAAGTAGCGAGAACCGCGCACCACAAGACCAAGATAATCTCCCGACGATTGCTGGTTCGTGAGAACCTCATAGCGGTTCATGCGCATGACAGTGGCCGCTTGATCTTGAGGAGTCTCTTGAGAGCCCACTCTAATTTCCACAGTATCATAAACATTACTTAGAAAAGCATATTCAAAAAATTGATTATCTTTTTCCACTACATTTAAAGGAGTTTCTCCTTTAAAGATTTGGGTACAGAGTTCGGCCATCTCACCATTAATATCGGTTTGTAATTCTCTCATATATGAGAAATTGACCCCTTCTGCTTCGTAGCTCATAGGACCATCAACCATGAGCTGTTTAAGAGTCGTTTTTAACTCCACAGGTGATGAGACTTGATTATTGCAATCTTTAGTTTGATAAGTGAAATCAAATTCACTTTGAAGCATCTCTGCTAGGAACTTGGTTCTCTTGGAACGAAAGGCATAACAAATTCTCAAGGCCACTGCCATTTCCCCGTCATTTAGGGGACGACCCCCACTAAGTAAACTCTCCGAGAAATAGAGATTCGTTGTATCCCGATAATCCTTATCAATCCCGCATGCCGAGGCCATGAGGATTAAACCAGCTCCAATAAGAGCTTTGGTACCGCGCCAAATACGGGTATTTGAATGGGAAATTTTTTCCAAAGAGGACTTCATAACTTCTCCCTTATCGACACATCGGTTCTGGACCTTTAGGCTTGGTCATGGCCAAAACACAAGAAATTAAAGGTTCTTTAGGAAGCTATACACCCCTTAAAACGGCGGATGGCTCCCTCACCTATTTTTCCCACCACTACGGTGAAGCCTGTCACTCTGATCAAGGGGCCTATGAGGAAACCCTCTATAACTATATTGAAGGAAATCGAGTAGTTAAGAGGTTTTTGAGCGCGCCGATTGAGAGTACATTTACCATTTTTGAAGTGGGTTTTGGCACAGGTCTTGGTCTCACTGTCACCTTACAAGCACTCAAAGACGCGCTTGAAGAGTCGGATGATTTTGAGAAGGACTCTGGGCCCACCCTGGAATTTATCTCTACAGAAATTGATAGAGATTTTGCCATTCACGCTCTTAATGAGCTCATTGATAAGGGCCTAATTTGGCCCTTTAAAGAGGTTTGTCGGCCAGAGGGACTCAATACCCTAGAGGCTAATTTTCAGGCCTTAAAAGGCAAGCTCACGATCCTCCTTGGCAACGCAAGAGTAAGCACTCCCCTATGGCAAAAGTCTCTTCAAAAGAATGCAGTGGCCTGTGTTTATCAAGACCCTTTTTCACCCAAGAGAAATCCCGAGTTATGGACAACCCAATGGTTTAGTCAGTTGGCCGAAATTAGTGATGAAGAAACTAGCCTAAGCACTTATTCCGCCACCAAGGCAGTTTGGAAGTCTTTGATGGAGTCTGGGTGGGCGGTCAAGGCCGTCAAAGGTCATGCTCAAAAGAAGCTCTCTACCCGGGCCTACCGCCGAGGAGAGAGCGCAAAAGATGTGATTGATTGGTGTGAAAGGAGTCCGACTCCGGCGTTAGACGACAGGAGTCTTTCTTAAGTATTCAATTCTCTTTTCAAGAGGAGGATGGGAGCTAAAGAGTTCCATAAAAGAAGTCTGACTATTAATGGCCATCACCTCAATAGACTTTTCATGTTTTTCAGTGCGACCCATATTGGCCTGCAGCTTTTCAAGGGCCGCAATCATTTTATGCTTTCCTACAATGCGGGCCGAACCAAGGTCTGCCCGGTATTCCCGCCAGCGGGAGACAAACATCACGAGAGGTAAAGAGAGAAAACTTAACGCCATATAAACGACGTTATGAATGATATGATAGAGAAAATAATTTCCAACGCCACTTGGTCTTTCATCATCATCCCCTTGCATAGCATTCATAATGAATTGGGTGACAATGTAAGCAAAGAACATAACAAAGGAATTCACGATCCCTTGAACGAGGGTCATGGTCACCATATCACCGTTCGCAATATGGCTCACTTCATGGGCCAAAACCCCTTCCACTTCATCTTCATTCATTTGTTCAAGAAGGCCTGTGGAAACTGCCACTAAAGCATTATTTCTACTGCGACCGGTGGCAAAAGCATTCACTTCAGGAGAGTTGTAAATAAAGACTTCAGGCATTCCTTCAAGACCTGATTTTCTGGCCATGGAATGAACTTTTTGAACCAGGGCAGAGCCTGGAGCAGCTGGTTGGAGCCCCATCGTTCTCTTGGCCATCCACCCCGACATCATAAGGGAAATAAACGCCCCTCCCATGCCAAGGATAAAGCAAAAGATAAAGAGACCTTCATTGGAGCCATAACTTACTCCCATATAGGCCATGACTATATTGGCGATAACTAATAGGGTGACCGTAACCAGTAAGTTTGTAAGAAAGAAAAACAAAAAGCGTTTCATTGAGATGGCCCTCCAATAAGGCGTATTCGTTTATATTCTCTATTTTGAGGTTTGCACCAAAAGAGTCAAGATAGGCCCTCAAAAATTGACATTCACCTGACTTTTTTTAGGAAAATGTCTAAGAAAAGCTAACAAAAACCCAAAATAATCCGATAGTTAAGGAAATACCAACATTGAGATCATTTATTTAGCGATATGCAAAAAGGCAACTTAACAAAAGGCGAAGCACTCTGGCATGGAATAGTATTCCTTGCCGTGGTTTTTTCTGCTTTAGAAGCGCCTTGGACCTTTACCTTCAACACTAAGATTCAAAACTGGCAAGTTGTTGCTGATGTTCTCATCTCTGCCCTTTTTATTGCAGACCTTATTTACTTTGTCAGAAGTTACAAGCAGCAAAAAAAGCTTCCTATCTCCCAACAAATGGCCAAGGAGAAGTTTGCTTTTCATGTGGTTGTTGACGTGTTGGCCTGTATTCCCTTTGATCTCATTTTCTATCTCTTTGGTCTTGGTGGCGCGAGCCGTGGCATTAAGCTTTTGAGAATGGTGCGCCTGGTCCGTGTCTTTAAGTTTCTCGGTATCGTGAATAGTCTGCCCCTCATCCCACGTTGGCTAAAAATTAGCTTAGTGAGTGTCGGCTCTCTCACTTTAATTCATTGGTTTACCTGTATATGGATTGT
>JAUIBX010000169.1 GCA_030427595.1 Bacteriovoracia bacterium
TAGACCTCTCTATTCATTACCTTTTCGGTATTTTTTGGGGGAAAATAATTAAAGATTTCAATAACTTTTGACTGTCTTTTTATTGAGGGGTTATTGAGAGAATGTTGAGAAGTGGCCAAACTTTAAACGCCCGACACAAAGGCTCGGTCGGTAGCACCTATAAGCATCTGAAATCACATTATCTTTTTGGCCTAACATTTGGATAGTAAGGAGTATGATTGCTCAAAAACCTATCCTTACAATTGTTACCCTAGGCCTTATGAGTGTAGGCGCCCTGGCGACACCCGCTAACTTTAGAGTGGAGGCGACCTTTAAAAGAAACCCCAAAATCTGGGGTACCTACCGCTTAGACTCAGAAAGAGTCACCATCAAAAGAGGAAAGGAAACATGGCGTACAAGGCCACCAAAGAGAATTGGCGACATGGTCATTAGTGATGGCCACTTGGTTTTTGTGCGTGAAAATAATGAGCGCGGCCAAACAAAGATCGTCGTCGATAAGATCCCCTACGCCAAAAAGGGAAAGAAGGTCTTTCATAGTCAAAAAGATCTCGATCACAAAGAGCAGCTCGCTAGGCTTTATGAAAGCGACCTCAAAAAGCTAATCCCCCACCGCGATCTTTTAGAAGGAGAAGTGGATTACAAAGGCGTCCGATGCCACCGCAAGAAGTATGCACGTATCGTGTGTACGATCGAAGGACTTTTTAAGCCAGCAAATTAAAACTCACAACCGGCAAGACGTAATCCCACCTTATCACTGACATGACCAAGTTCTATGGGCTTCTCCCCGATTGACTCTAAATGCTGAACCACCTTCTGTGGCCTTTGTGTCGCAAGGACGAGACCAATACCGCCATTGAAAGTACGAAGCATTTCCTTATCTGAGATATTTCCTTTTTCTTGTATCCAATGAAAATCCTCGTTAAAGAGCTTTTCTTTAAAATCAGACGCACTGAGGGTTAGATCATAACCAAGCTTATCATTCATTCTAGTAATATTGGTCAGTCCCCCTCCTGTGATATGGGCCATTCCTTGAACAAGGGAGTTTTCAAGAAGTCCCTTTACGGCCTTCCAGTATATTTTAGTGGGCGTCATAAGCCTTTTGACATCACTGTGCTGATGCTCCTCAAGGACTTTTCTTACCAAAGAAAAGCCATTGCTATGAAACCCAGCGGAGGGAAGACCAATAAGTGTGGCCCCACTTTTAACCCTATCACCCCCAAGGAGATCCTTTTCAAAGACCTCACCTACAGAAAAACCTGCGAGATCATATTCACCAGGTCCATACATGCCAGGCATTTCAGCGGTTTCACCACCAATAAGGGCCGCCTCACTTTGAAGACAACCTTCGACAATACCATCAATAATCGCCTCGCTGGTTTCTAACTCGAGTTTCCCCGTCGCCAGATAATCCATAAAGAAAAGAGGCTTTGCACCGGTGCAAAGAATATCATTCACACACATGGCCACAAGATCGATCCCAACAGTGTCATGTTTATTGGTTTCAAAGGCGAGTTTAAGTTTTGTGCCCACTCCATCAGTACCGGCAGCAAGCATACGATCCCCTAGTTGATAGAGGCAGGCAAAGCCACCAACACCACCAATGACCCGGTCACCGTAAGTCGACTTGACCTTACCTTTAATTTTTTCAACTAAGGCGTCACCTTTTTCAATGTCGACACCACTATCTTTATAACTTAGGCCCATTTGTGCCTCCTCATTTAAATTTTAATGGCGAAAATGCCTCATTCCCGTAAAGGCCATGGCCAAACCTTGCTCCTCACAAGCAGCAATAACTTCTTTATCTTTTATACTGCCTCCCGGTTGCACGATGGCCTTGACTCCATGCTTTGCCGCCTCATCAATATTATCCCTAAAAGGAAAGAAGGCATCTGAAATTAATAAACAGTTTCCAAGATCGTTAAGACCGTTTTCCTTGGCCTTCGCCACGGCCTGCTGAAGACTGATGAGGCGATTAGGATTCCCCATGCCGGCCCCAATAAGCTGGAGCTTGCCTTCTTTTTCATGCACGAGGGAAATTGCATTACTTTTTAAATGTTTAGTAACTTTAAGACCAAATTGGATGAGGGTTTCATTTTTTAAAGAGGGATGCTCCCCGACCACATTTTTCACTTCGTCTTCAACGCCATTATCTTCTTCTTGAACAACGTAGCCACCATCGATTGTTCTCACCATAAGATCATCAAACTTTTCAGTTTCTGGCTCCATTTCAATCAAGCGAAGATTTTTCTTTTGAGAAAAAATCTCAAGCGCCTCTTGAGTGAAGCTGGGGGCCATCACCACCTCAACAAATCTCTCCGTTAAAAATTGAGCACAGTCGCGATCAACACCCTTATTAAAACAAATAATGGAGCCGAAAGCGCTAATGGAGTCGCCTTCCCACGCCAATTTAAGCGCTTCCAGTTGATTAGCTCCACTTGCAGCACCGCAGGGGTTAGAATGTTTGACAACAGTAACCCAGTGGGACTTAGGATCACATTGATGAAAGTCTGAATTGGCACGCCAACAGGCATCGGCATCAAGATAGTTATTATAGGAAAGCGCTTTTCCCTGTAAAGGACGCACCTCACTTAGACGCACTCTCTTTTTTTGATGGGCCCTTGTGACAACAAAGCCTTTTTGATGAGGGTTTTCCCCATAGCGGGTCACTTGGGTATCTTTGGCCTTAAGGTCACCATGAAAGAAGCTCACCTCTTCTTCAAACTGAGGGGCGAGTGTCTCACAGATCATAGCATCATAGGCGGCCGTATGTTGAAAGGCCTCCAAAGCAAATTTCTGGCGTAAACTAAGGGAAATCGCGCCCTTTCCCTCATTAAGTGAAGACATGAAAGATGAGTATTGTGAAGGGTCAGTCAATACAGTAACAGCGTCAAAGTTCTTGGCCGCTGCGCGCACCATAGTAGGTCCACCAATATCAATATTTTCCACCAGAGCATCAAGTTTAGCACCTGATTTAGCTGTTTGAGCAAAGGGGTAGAGGTTGCACACAACGAGGTCTATCGGATCAATTTCAAGCTCCTTGGCCTGCTGCTCGTCTTCAGTATGATTTCTCCTAAAGAGAAGAGCACTTGAAACTTGAAAGCTTAAGGTTTTCATCCGACCACCAAAGGCCTCAGGATTTCCAGTTACCTCTTCAATTGGGGTTACTTTGAATCCACCTTCCTCAAGCACCTTTCTTGTGCCTCCAGAAGATATCAACTCCACCCCATGTTCAGAAAGCACCTGAGCTAACTCAATGATATGATTCTTATCGCTTACACTTAAAAGAGCCCGTTTAATTTTCATCATGAGAATTTCCTTGATTTTCTAAAACATAATTCACAGCATTTTGAAAAAGAGTGAGCCCCAAAGATCCTAAGACGTGACCTCCAGGATAAAGTTCACTCTTTATGGCGGCCTCAGGGTGGGGCATAAGACCAAAGACAAGCCCACTATCATCACAAAGACCTGCCAGGTCATCGTGAGCCCCATTTGGATTTTGGTGATAGCGTAGAACATCTCTTCCACGGGCCTTTATCTTATCAAAGTCTGCCGTCTGAGCTTTCACATCACCTGCTCCAAAAACAACCCTTCCCTCTCCATGGCGAATGGGAAGGAAAATTTCCTTTATTCCTTTTAACCAAATACAGTGCTCGCCATTAACAGAGAGTTTACTCCACTGATCAATAAATTGACCGCTGTCGTTTTTAGCAAGGCCAACTTTAATCTGATCATCACCAACTCGAGAAAAAAGCCCAAGTTTAGCGAGGACTTGAAAGCCATTACAAATCCCAATGATCGGCTTACCCTTTTTTACGAATTGATGAATTTCATCCCCATAGAATTTTTCAATTTTAAGGGCGAAGACTTTGCCACTGCCTAACTCATCACCAAAGCTAAAACCGCCAGGAAAGGCAAGGATATCAAAATGATCAAGATTAACCTTATCGTTGATATGGGTGATCGTACACAGGGCGCCAGCGGCTTCAAAAGCCCTTTTGGTCTCTCTTTCGCAGTTCACACCGTCACCGGTAATAATACAAACTTTTACCTGGCTCATAGAGAAACCTCCCAGTTTCTACGCCACGAATTTAGTGCCTGGTTAATACTTAGAGAGTCATCTGAAGTAAACTCAATCTTACCACCATCATTAGCTTCACCTAAAAGCTCTACAGGTACACCCTCTTGAGAGAAATGTACTTCAAAAGCTTTTTGATTGTGTGGTCTCACACCAACAAGGATCATCCCTGGTCCCTCAGAAAAAAGATCACCGACACTCTTATCAATTGAGCTCAATTGAAAGCCGAGTCCACTATCAAAGAGCATCTCGGCCATGGCAACCGCAACACCTCCATCACTCACATCATGAGCACTTTGGAGAAGACCTGACTTATTGGCCTTAAAAAACGCCCTGTAGGTTTGCTGGCATTTATTAAAGTCCCAATCTTCAGGCCTAACCTCATTTGAAAAGTTGAGATCATTATCTGTTAAAGCGAAGTTTTCTCGATACTCACTGACAAGAAGGCTCGCCTGAAAGTGACCGACTCGATAAACAAGAGTACCAACTTCTTCAAGACTAGAACGCAAAAGCTCACTTTTATGGCCATGGCCCATAGCTGTCACCAACAAAGTAGGCTGAATAGAAATCGTCAGTGGTTCTCCAGCGCGATTCTTTCCCCGAAAGTCATTTTTCATAGAGTCTTTACCACTTACAAGTGGAGCCTTGTAAAGTTTGCAAATTTCATAGAGACCCTTACAAGTATCAACTAACTGACCTAGCTTGATGTCACCTTGTGGATTTTTGGAGGTCAAGACAGGATCTGGCCAACAAAAATTATCAAGGAGACAAATCTTATCCGGATTACTGCCAGAGACAATGATATTCCTTACGGCCTCATCAACACATTGCTTTGCCATGACAGAGGCATCATAGGAACTCATACGAGGAGCCAGTCCACAGCCCACTGTCGCCATACTATTTTCTTCACCACCATGGGCCTCAAGATCAATAACACCACTATCACCGGGGCCAATTCCATTGCTACCAGAAAAGGGTTTACCAATAGTAGCGCCTTGGACTTCATGATCGTACTGACGCACCCAAGGCTCTTTTGAAGCTATATTTTCACAATGAAGAAGCTTTTCTAACGCCTCGGATTTAGTCCCAGGTTTCTTTTCTTTAGGAAGGGAAATCCAAGTAGGTCTTTCTTTAAGGGAGACAGAGCGCGCTTTTAGATTGAGAGTAGGCACACCATCATGAAGAAAGTCCATTTCCAAATCAGCAACCAAATCCTCTTTATAGAAGACTTCAAGATAACCTGAATTCGTAAACTCACCCATTCGCGTCGCCATAACCCCCCTTTCTCGGGCCAGGTCTAAGAAGGCCTGCTCCTGAGACGAATCCACAGCGAAGGTCATACGCTCCTGACTTTCACTAATCATAATTTCCCAGGGACTAAGGCCCGGGTACTTACGGGGATGGGTATTGAGATCAATCTTCGCCCCCCCTGTAAGTTCGGCCATCTCCCCGATACTTGAAGAAATGCCGCCAGCGCCATTATCTGTCACACATGTATAAAGACCGTGGTCTCGTGCTTCTAAGAGAAAATCCATGACCCGTTTTTGAGTCAGGGGATCACCAATTTGCACGGCCGTTGCTGGACTATCTTCGTTGAGCTCCATAGAACTAAAGGTCGCCCCATGAATGCCATCGGCTCCTACAGCGCCACCAACAACAAAGATGCCATCGCCAACCTTGGCCCCTTTATCACTTCCGTTTCGGCCATCTTTAAGCTTGGCCGGCAGAGTGCCAATAGTGCCACAGAAAACCAGTGGCTTACCTGCAAAGTCTGTGTCAAAGACAATCGCCCCATTAACTGTTGGGATACCACTCTTATTGCCCCCATCTTCTACACCTTTATGAACACCGCGAAGGAGACGGGCAGGCTCCATGAGACCAGCGGGTAATTTTTGAGGATCAATCTTCTCAGGAAGCTCGGTACTGGCAAAACAAAAGACATCAGTGTTGGCGATGGGTTTAGCACCTAAACCACAACCGAGAATATCGCGATTGACACCTAGGATACCGGTGATGGCACCACCATAGGGATCAAGTGCACTTGGAGAATTATGAGTTTCTACCTTTATACAAAGATCAATATTTTGATCAAAGCGAACAATACCAGCGTTATCACTAAAGACACTCACAAGCCAATCAACGCCCTCTTCTTCAATCTCTTTGGTCGCTTTTTTAATAAAGGATTTATAGAGGCTTTCAATTTTAAACTTTTCCCCTGTCTGTTCATTATGATAATCGATATTGGCCGCAAAGATTTTATGCTTACAATGCTCACTCCAAGTCTGTGCCAATACTTCGATTTCTACATCAGTGGGTGTTAAAGGGAGACCTTTTACTTTCCTTCTATTTTGAACCGAATCATTGAGATAATAATTCTTAATGGTTTGCATTTCTTCTAGATTGAGGGCCAGGCAACGAGTGCGGCTAAGCTCTTCTAACTCCTGATCACTTAATTCTAAAGAAACACTTTCCACCTTTTGATCATGATCAATATGAACTTGAGGAATAGAAATATTTTTAAAGCGTCCCTCTAGCCATTGAAGATCACGGTCCTTATTAACCTGATATGAGGTAACCTGTTGAATAAGGGGATTGCCCACTTCTTCACAAAAATGACCTAAGGCCTTAGTCCATTTGTCGCTTCCTAGGACCGCTGTACCTTCCAGGACTTTAATTTCAAACCATGTCCCTGAAAAACAGCGCATGTCGTGCCCATAAAGAGAAAAAGCCTCTTCCAGGGCCTTGCCAGAGTTATCCGTCACACCTGGTAGGAAGGACACAGAAACAGCACCATCAAAGTGAGTCTCTGGTAACTCAATTTGGCCTCTTTGAAGGGCCTGGTCCCACATGATTTTTTCAAAGACCTCAGGAGAAGGCACTTGACCATTGCCTGCCACTCTATAGAAGGCCTTACGATTAACTTTGGCCTTGATGCCATGATGAAGAAGAAGTTGCTCCAGATGCTTCTCTTCTGAAGGCATTACTTCTTCAATCTCAATTCTTTTAATCCAAGAAAATTCAGTTTCTTTCATATTTTTACCTAATCCAATTGGAGGCCAATATTATTTTCACTCACTTTTAATCCATGGCCAATTAAGGCATTTAAAACCTTGGCATAGCTCTTATTTTCCTCTCTCTTTCCAAGCTCACAAAACTCGGCAAAAGAACAATCTTGGGGACGCACCAACTCCCTTTGATAAAGGAGAGGTCCTTCATCGACGCCTTCGTCAACCAAATGCACACTATGACCAAAGACTTCATCCCCATTTTTATAGGCCTTTTTATAGGCACCAAGGCCTGGGTACTTGGGTAGTAAGCTAGGATGAATATTGACCACTCGATAGAGATGGTTCCATTGAAAAGCCTTTAAAAATTCGGGCGATAGAATTTTAAGAAATCCAGCAAGAAAGAGCCATTCGATCTGGTATTTCTGACATAGTTCAATGGCCTGCTTCTCAAAGTGAGGGTCAAGGCCTTTTACCTGAGATGGGATCAAGACACTCTCAACCCCTAGGTTCCGTGCCTTTTTAAGAACTGGGGCCTCTTCAACATTGCTAATGACTAGCAGTGGGGGACAGTTTATGCGAAGACCTTCTTCAATTAAGGAAAGGGCATTAGAACCTGACCCACTAGCAAAAATGGCGTAACGGCTGACTTTTAAGACTTCCGTTAAGGGATCATTTTTCTTGGAATCAATGCCACTTGAGTTCAACATATTAAAGTTTTCCCAGACCTCTTCTTTTAAGAGCAATATCTTTTCTAAAGTGCATGCCTTTAAATTGAACTTTACCTAACCCTTTATAGGCGAGCTCTCTTGCCTCATCATGGCCTTCTGCCGTGGCCGTTA
>JAUIBX010000170.1 GCA_030427595.1 Bacteriovoracia bacterium
CCCATTGCAACTTTAAAAGCGCAATCCTTAGAGCGTTCTTATTTTGTAAAATTTGAAAGCGAGTTTTCTTAAGAGCTTGAGACAAAGGACTCACTGTTTTACTTTCATGGACGACATCGGCCTGGTGCTCAATATGGCCGCAGGAGTAAAGCCCAATTGTGGTGAGAAGAATAAAAAAGGATGCTAGCTTCTTCACTAATGGCCGGCCTCATCTAAGGCTTGATTCGCTAAGAGATCACAGAACTCGTTTTGAGGATGGCCTGCGTGACCCTTAACCCATTGAAAGGCCACCTTTCCCATACTTTGGCGCAACTCATCAAGTCTTTGCCATAGGTCTACATTTTCGGGAGTTTTCTTATCGGCCTTCTTCCAGCCTCTTTTCTTCCAGCCAGGAACCCACTGATTAATGCCATCAACAACATATTTAGAATCGGAAACTAAAACAGTAAGACTACCCTGATCAAAATGAGGATGCTGAGAAATAAAGTGAAGGGCCTCGATCGCTCCTTGAAGCTCCATCTTATTATTGGTGGTCATTAACTCAACACCACTACCTTCATAGATAATTTCGTGATCTGGTCTTTGTACCAGAGAACCCCAAGCACCAGGACCAGGGTTGCCACGACAAGCACCGTCACTAAAGGCAATAAAGTCAAATTTATCCGCGAGCTCTTGCGGAACCAGGAGTTCCTGACTCTTCACGTCATCATCTTTTGAGACGGGCAATTCTTCAAGCTGTTGGGACAATTCACTAATCTTTTGATGAGCATCCTCAGAGGTCAAAATTGACTTTAAAAGCCTCAAGGCCTTTTGAGCTTCTTTGAATTTCTTTTTTGTTACGCTCATTGTTATTTTAACTTAGTTAGATAACTTATTTAAAGTGTTGGGTATATTAGACGATTGCAGGTATTTTGAATAGAATTTTCTCCCAGTGTCACGTAACCAAGGTTTAGTAAGTGAAGCCTGAATACTCCATTCGAGTTTATAAGCAATACTTTAATTTTGCCTCTTCTCATTTTCTCATTTTTAAAGATGGAACTAGAGAACCCCTGCATGGCCACAATTACCGGGTCCAACTTAAAGGGGAGGCCTGCCAACTTGAGGCAGACATGGTCTTTGATTTTCTCGACATCAAACCCATTGTAAGAGAAGTCTGTGATGAGCTTGATCACAAACTACTTTTACCTAAAGAAAACACTCAAATAAAAATCGAAGATAGAGATAAGAGTTACTACGTACAAACTCCAGATGGAGACGAATTTCTCTTCCCTAAATCAGATGTACTTTTGCTACCCTTACCGAACACTTCAGCTGAAAGGCTCGCCATTTACCTGACTCATAGAATCTACAACTTGGTAAAAGAAAGGTTTAACTTTAGCTTTCCTACTCTAGAATTAGAAGTAGAGGAAACACCAGGCCAATGTGCTGTTTATAAATTTGAAAGTTAAGCCTTTTGCGCGCAAAATAAACCTATGAACTTTATTAAATTAAAATCTGGAACAAGTGTTGAAGGTGATGAAATTACCGCCTACCGAAGTGAACCGAAGGCGGCGACTTACACCTATCTTATGGCCGGTACCCATGGAGATGAAGTTGAAGGTGTATACCTTTTAAAGCAGCTCTTCGAATGGCTCCAAGAAGTTGACTCTAGCCCTTGCTCCTTCGTTGTTATCCCCATCCTCAATGTAGACGGCTATCGAGCTGGCAACAGAGTGAACGCTCATGGAGTGGACCTCAATCGCAACTATGCTAGCTCGTGTTGGACTTCAGAGGTCAGAGAGCCAAAATATCATCCAGGTAGCGCTCCTTTGAGTGAACCTGAGAATATTTTCCTTGATAAGCTTTTTCAAAAATACCCCCCACACCTTATCATTTCCTTTCACTCATGGAAGCCCTTTGTGAACTACAATGGTAATTGTGAGGCAGCAGCTCGTTTTATAGCTCAATATAATAGTTATGACGTTATGGGAGATATTGAAGGCCATCCCACTCCTGGGTCACTCGGTGAGTATGGACCTCAAAAATACAACTCGCCCGTTCTTACTTTTGAGTGTCCTCTACTTAGTGATGAAGTCACCTTGAAAGATATCTGGGCAGAAAACGAAAAGGCCTTTAAGGAACTTCTTAAGTCCGATCACGTAGCTCCTCCCCAATAGAATGAAGCTTCCCCCATTTGTTAAAGTCTTTCATTCAGATCGCTATGACCTGCCCCTACCAGATGGTCATCGCTTCCCTATGGAAAAATATAAAATGGTGCGACTTGGGCTTCTTAAAGAAAAGATCCTCATTGAAGATCAGTTAAAAGAAGCTCCCGAAGCTTCAGAAAAAGATATCTTAAGGGTTCATGATGAAAAGTATTATCATGCCATTGAGTTTGGAACTCTAGAGCCTAGTGAGCAAAGAAAAATTGGCTTTCCTTGGTCTGAGGTCATGATCAAAAGGTCACGTGCCTCTGTTGGTGGTTTTTTAGGGGCGGTAAATTCGGCCTTAGAATTCGGTGTAGCAGGCAACCTCTCTGGCGGCACACACCACAGCTTCAAAAATCGCGGGGAAGGCTTTTGCGTCTTTAATGACTTTGTCATCGCCGCCCACAAACTTATGGCCGAAAAAGATTTTAAAAATATTCTCATTCTCGATCTAGACGTCCATCAAGGAAATGGCAACGCTGATCTCTGTAAAGACACGCCAGAAATTTTTACTGTAAGCATCCATGGCAAAAGCAATTACCCCTATCACAAACCTCCTTCTGATTGGGACATCCCCCTAGAGGACCATACTGAAGATAATGAATACCTAAAAACATTAGAAAAGGTTCTCAAAGAACTCTCCTTAAAGAATTGGGATATCATTCTTTATCAAGCTGGAGTGGATCCTCTTAAGGAAGACCGTTTGGGAAAACTTTCTCTTAGTCACCAAGGACTATTTTTAAGAGACGAAATGGTCCTTTCCTTTGCCAAATCACGGGGAATTCCTGTGGCCCTCGGTCTTGGAGGTGGATATGCCACCCCCATCGACCTCACTGTTATGGCCCACCTTAATACCTATAGGGCCTTAGCGAAGGTCTTTAACTAGCCCCAAACTCCCTACTCCTCAATAAGATCTCAATTGGCCCCCTCCTTGCAAATTATTCACTGTAAAAGCTGAATAAAAATAGGAGAGAAGACTAAAATGCGTCTTAAACACCTAAAATTACTAGTGTTATCGGTTGTCACACTAACCTGCGCTCAAGTGTATGCCCAGAATACACTTGTCGAACTTGAAAACACCAAATCAGATCAAGGGACCTACTCTATTGATGGGACCTACACCGGCTTTTTTTCAACTAATGCCTATAGGCCGGGCTCACCTGATCATCAGTCAAGTAGTGACCACATCCTTACGGGAAGATTACATCTCCCCCAACATTATATGCTCTCAACTTCTCTTTGGTTAAACCAGGACTTTGGTAATGAGCGTGAACTTCAAACTCGAGATAGCCTTTTAACTCTGACAAAGCCAATGGGAAAACTTATCGGAGATATCTCTTGGATATCGCGGGCTTCATTAACATTGCCCCTAAGCGAAAAGTCTAACAAGACAGATGGACTTATAAGTGCCTTTCGCCTCAACCCACTCTTTACCTGGAATGCAAAAGCGATCATTCCTGGGCTCAATATTATATTTAGACCAACCATCATTAAAAACTTCTATCAATATGAAACATCTCTCAATGGTCGCTCAAACTTTGATTACACAATTAATCAGCGACTGACATTCTTTTACAGCATGACAGACTCAATTTTTCTAAGCCTTGATAATACTTATATCAAGAGCTGGACCTACAGCGGTTTAACGAATGACTTTTATAGTTTTGATCAATCTCTTACTTTTGTTCTGACCAAGAATTTAAGTGGATTTGTAGGGCACGCCATTGGAGGCAATGCTCTTGCCGTTAATGGCCAGGAGATGGATTTTAGAATCTATGACCTCAATAACTCAAACTATTATTTAGGACTTAGTTATCAATTTTAATAAATTTGAAAATGATATAAGAGAAAAACAAGGAACTCAAATGTTTAGACAGTTAAGTACTACCCTACTTTTAGTATTGATTTTAATCTCTTGCGCTAAAGAGAGAGAAACTCAATATGTCCAAAGCTTCCCAACAGATGCTATTAGGAAAGAGGAAGTTCATGGAGTTGAGTTTACTCTACATACAGGGGCAGGTATTGATGGCGACTCAATTACTAGTGACGCTACAAATATAGAGGTTGAAAGTAACGATATTGGCTTTAATGACCTTAGAAGAGTCTCTTATACAACAAATGCACCATTCTTTAAAGAAGTCCCTTTTATAGGAAGACCAAACACCACTTACAAGCTTCGATATGAAGTCAGTGACAATAAGTTGGTTATATATAAAGTTGGCCCAGCTGAAAACTTCCCCTTTAATGAAAGAATTGTAGCGGACAAAATCAACGAAAATGAGATTAAGGCACCCATCCTATCCTATGATGTGACCAATTACATGGAAGAGCGAGTTCTCAATGAGAATAACGAAGAAACCCATCAGATAAGAGCTCAACTTGTTAAAAGTGCAGAAATGGCCACCCATGTACTGGTCAATGAATCAAGTCGAGAAAATCACTCACTCAATACAAATAATATTTTCCCTGCGGACCTTTTAGATGGCCAGTGGTTCTTTGCAGCGACTGTCGTATCGGCTTCACCCGAACAAGCCACTTCTATCGGAAGGGATGTGAGCCTCGACTTCAAAGCGCGTTCCGTATCCCGAATTAAATTTGAAAAATATAAGGATTCAATCGTAGGACAAAACCTCAATATTGATGAAAACCTCGATGTCAGCGATGATATCAACCTTAAAGAGGCCATTGCTATTCCAGCCAAATACTTTGATATCAAGAAAGAGGCTTTTAATAATGTCATCAAATCCCCAGTTGCCCGTATCGACGATGAAGATTATCGCCTCTTCAGCAAGGATTACAAAGATCGTCCCTATATGGAGCTCGACTTTACCCAAGTTCTCTCGGCAATGACAAGGGCCACTCAACAAAGAGTTTGTGACGAAGGTGTGGTAGAAGATGAAGGAAAGAGAAAACCCATCACCATTTGTCGTACGGTAACAAAACCAGGTCTAGACCTAACGAGAGCAACATTAGACTCTTTAGAAGTGGCCAACGATTACCTCGCCTTTGTGGTTTATCACAAGGCCGAAAAGGTAAAAATTCGATATTCTCTAAGAAAGGCCCATACACCAAAGAAGGGAAAGACCTACTTTGAAGACGATAGAAAAACCTATGGTTTCTTTGGTAGCACCAAATACGCCATTCTTAATCATCGTTACGAAAGAAAAGAAGCAAAGGAAAAGCTAACTTTCATAAACCGTTTTTATCCAGACAACGGCAAAATTGTTTACTACTTTTCTAAAAGAACTCCTGAGCACATGAAAGAGGCCGGCCGTGAGGCCATTAGAGTATGGGACGAGGCCTTTCAAAAGGCAGAAACAGGTATTCGTGTTGTCCTCGATGAGTCAAAAACGGTTCATTTAGGGGATATCCGCTACAATATCATCAACATTGTTGACACTAAGGATGGGGCTCGCCTCTTAGGATATGGGCCATCCATTGTTGACTCAGAGTCTGGAGAAATTATTTCTGCCACCTCTAATATCTATGCCAATCCATTTAGAGAGTCATGGATCAATACTCTAAGAAACTACATTAGAAGTGAAATTGGCATGTTCAACGTCAACCTGATCGGGGTTCCTTCACCAGAAAAGATGACCTTCTACACAGATATTCTTAATGAGTCCGTCAATAACGAACTCAACCTAGTAGAGGCCTACAATAATCAAGGTGAAAATAAAGATGCTCTGAGCCTATTGAAATCGTTTGGTATCAATACCAATAGCAATACGGAAGAACTTTTTAGGATCAAAGAGGCCGTGACTAAAAATGTTAATATAACCAAGGAAAAATACTCTCAGGCAGAGGGTATGTTTCACTTCAATGCCTTTGATCGTACAAACAAGGACTCAATAGAGGAGATAAAGGCAATCTGTGGTGACTCAATAACAAATTATATCGAGGAGCTAAAGGCCTCTCAATTAACCCACACTGATGAAGAACTTATTATTCTCAACAACTGTGCAGATAAGCTCCTTCAAAAATCTGTTATTGGCACTCTAGTTCATGAACTAGGTCATAACTTTGGTCTGCGCCACAACTTTATTGCTTCTACTGATGAAGAAAACTTCATCCGTGATGAAGAGGGACATATTTTGGCAAAAACATCATCAACAATGGATTACCAACCAAGCAATGTTAAAGAAATCATGAAACCAGGGCCGTATGATATTGCCGCCATTCGTTTTGGTTATGCCAATAAGGTTCTCCTTAAAAACGGCGAAACCAAGACCATTAGTACAAAGGAGTCCTTGAGTAAGCAGGCCCAAGAGAAGTCTCTTCAAACCGTATCTTTTAAGTTTTGTACAGATCAAGATGTTCAAAGATTAGATCCTCTTTGTCAGAGGCATGACGATGGAAAAACCCCACTAGAAATAGTTAAAAACACAATTGATGGTTTCTATGCCAGTTACGCTGTATATGGTAATAGATACGACCGTGCAAAAGGCCCCAATAGTGATACCTTTGCTCTTAATCACCTTTCAAGAACATTTATTCCACTAAAACTTATATTCAACCAATGGCGCCACCACCTCAATGCTTTCTTAAGTGGAAACGCGGAAGAGAATGCAAAGACAGGTCAAAGCAGAAGAAGAAATGAAAGTGATACCAATAATTATCTAGATTCATTAGATAAAGAAGGCATGCGTGAAGTCCTTGAGAGAATGAAAAATTCCACTGGCAAGTTTTCTCGTCTATATAACGAGTATTACAAAGCAAGTGAATTGGCCTACAACTTTCTAAAAGAGATCATTTTCACACCCGCTCTTGTTTGTGCAGGAAAGAGCTCTGATAGAACTCCTGATGAAAATGTAGTTCTCATTGACTTTGAGGAGGTCAAACAGGGCGTTTTCTCTAATACTAATACGACAATTGATTCTTGTGACCATGTCCTTGCCATTAATTACCTAGAAGGCCTAGGGCTTGAATACGTTGGAAATTTTGGACGATATCATGACGAACAAAAGGAAAGTCTGGACATAAGAGATATCAATTACCAATTGATCAATTCTGTGGGCTTTGAAAAGGTGAGAAGAATGGCCTTAGCTGCCCTCACAATGAGAACCCCCATCATGGCCCACTCCAAAGAAAACGGTTTTGTACCAAACTTTCTTGATAATCCAGTATATAGGGAAGAAATTTTAGATATGACCTTTAAGCGAATTCTTGTAGGGCTTGATGCTAGTCCTTTTGGCCTTCAAAATGATGGGCATTATGGAAAAACGGTCTTTGTGCGTGAGAAAGACTTCTTACTTGCCTTAGGAAGAGCTGTTGTTAGAGCAATCAATATTCCAGAAAATGCCACTAAATCGGCAGAGAGAATTGATTTCTATCGCCCCAATAGAACAACAAACCCCACCATTCCAGATAGAGAAAATGATATCATCACAAGGTTTCAGCATTTCTATATTCACACCAAGAATGAGCCCATTGGCAATAAAACTGTAGGACAACTTCTTATCGAAAAGCGCCTAGAACTTTTAGATCTCGTAAAAGACCTAGAAATGGGCACGAGCACACCAGAAAATCTTGCTGTAAAGACTTCTCTTACACTGCAAACAGAGCGAGTTCTTATTGGCCTAGACGAAGTTCAACAAATAAAAGTGAATAAGTTTAGCGCTTACCTCAATAAGATGCTTGAGTTAGCAAAGGACTATGAAACCATTGATAAAGATGTCGCCTATGTTACAGATATACATGTGAACAAGGAGCTTAGTAAGTTTATAGCAGCAG
>JAUIBX010000171.1 GCA_030427595.1 Bacteriovoracia bacterium
CGGTCGCAAAGCCGCGCTTCGCTTGCTTCTCTCCCTAGTCACATACCTCTGCTCTTGAATCTAAAGCGCTCATTGACTTCGTCAATTCGCTTGGATCGTAGCGAGGTCGCTTCGCTGCGAAGGCTTTCCCATTTGAAGCTTCAACCGATCGGTCGCAAAGCCGCGCTTCGCTTGCTTCTCTCCCTAGTCACATACCTCTGCGCACTGTTTGGCCTGCCACTGGCAGCCCACCCCGCGCGAGGTGAACCAGCAGCTGGTTCTCGTCCAGTCCCGGCTTTTGCCATCTCAATTACAAAATCCCCCCATGCTTTCATTGCAGACGATGAGTTGAAGGGAGCGTACGTGTGTACGTGACCGAAAACGATAGAGGAATGCGATGGAATGATGGGGGTATTTTGTATTTGAGATGGTGCCCGGGACTGGACTTGAACCAGCACGGCTTGCGCCACACGCCCCTCAAGCGTGCGTGTCTACCAATTCCACCACCCGGGCAACGAATGATTTGGCAGAGACCTTTTTAGGTAATTCGCCCACATTTGTCCAGTAATATCTAAAAAGTAGAGAAATTTTAGACACTTAGCGCCTAAATACCAACTTAGACTTTTCTTAATACAAGTTAATCCCCCTAGAGCTATTTCAATAAAATACCTAGAATAAGAAGATTATGGCGCAAGATTTAAAAGCCATGATTAGGACACCAATGACCCAAGAGAACTTAATATTTAATCACTACCAAAGCATCTTTAAGTGTCTTGGGGTCTATATCCTTGTCCTTGATCATGACCTTTGCATCAAAGAAACCTCGGCTTCTTTTACTGAGCGTTTCTCCATTGATGGAGAAAAGAATGGCGGCCAAAGTATTTTTGACTTTGAATTGGGAAAGCAGCTGTCTCCCTATATTGACTACCTTCAAGACGACTTCACCACAGAGATCATCCTAGAAGACAAGACCTTCTTTCGCATGAGTGTGGTACCTCAACTTGATGACCTCAATGGTAACCCCCCCTCCTATATCATCGGTCTTACTGATATTGATGAGGCAAAGAAAAATGAAATCTTTTTAGAAGACACTCAGTCAGAAGCCCATATCGGCTCATGGATCCTCGACCTCAAAACTGGGGAGACCAAATGGTCAAAAGAGGTTTTCCGCATCTATGACATTCCTGAAGACACGCCCACTAACTTGGCCCAAGGTAAGGCCTCCTACCCTAAAGAGGATCAAGAGCGCCTAGAGAACCTCATACAGCAGGCCATTCAAGGTAGTTCCTTTGTCGATGTATTTAAGTTTATTACTTCAAAAGATGAGATAAAATTTGTCCGAGTCACAGGAAAACCTCTTCACAATAATGACAATGAAGTCTTTGCACTCAGGGGCTCCATTCAAGATATCACCAGTGAATACCTCACACAGGCCACAACCAAAGAAGCTTTGGCCTCCGCTAAAACGGCCGTTTTAGAGTGGTTTCCATTGCAAGAAGAAATAAGCTCCGATAAGAACTGGAACCTCCTGTTAGAAGTTAAAGAATCTAGTCCCAAGGAAAATTATCGTTTGTGGCTTGAAGCCATTCACCCTGAAGATCGCGAAGAGTGGCTCCAACGAAGCACTGTTGCACTTAATGACCTCCCAAATTTTGATATTGGCCTAAGAATTGTCACCAACAAGGGCGACGTCAAATATGTGCAGGGCCATTTTAGGATTTATCGCAATCAGCAAGGAGAGCCCAAAAGAGTCGTTGGGACGCTGACCGATATCAGCCGTCTACGCCGTACAGAAACTGAACTTAAGGAACAGTACCGTATCATGGCCCAAACCAGTAAGATGGCCCAATTAGGGGAAATTACCGCAGGTCTTGGTCATGAAATTAATAATCCTCTGGCGATCGCCATGGGTAACCATAGGCTTATCACAAAGCTTCTGGAACGCTCTCAACTCACCGAAGAGTTTAAGGAGCCCCTTGATAAGGCCCTCAATGACCAAATGGAGGCCCTGGAACGTATTAGAAGACTTGTGAAGAACTTCAAAAGCTTTAGTCACTCCAAAGGTCATGAGAAGCAGGTCTTTGATATTGCTGATACGATTCGAGAAACCTGTGAGCTCTTTAAAGTCCTCCTCAATAGAAACTCTATTCATCTTACCTTGGATATTGAAAGTGGTCTTACTTGTCAGGGAAATCGTGAACGCTTTAATCAGGTGATCACCAATTTGATAAGTAATAGCATCGATGCTCTTGGTGACACCCAAAGAAAGAGCCTCTACCTCAAGGCCTTTAAGAGCGGTCAAAAGATTACTTTTATCATAAGAGACAATGGTGCCGGTATTCCTGAAGAGCTAAGAGATAAAATCTTTGATCAATTTTTCACCACCAAGGAAGTCGGTAAGGGCACGGGAATTGGTCTTGCTCTTTGCCGCTCAATTATAGAGCAAATGGGAGGAGAGCTTTCCCTAGATGAGACGAATGAAATGGGAACTCAATTTACGATAGGCCTACCCTACCTTTCTTTTGAGTCTTCCATTCAACATGTAGATGACTCACTTAATCCCTATGAGAAAAATCATTTGGCTAATCTAAAAGGGGCCCTCATAGACGATGAGGAAGGGCTAAGCCTTCTCTTTAAAGCGGAGGTCGGTGAGCTAGGCCCAGAAATTACGATCTTTAATTCACCTCTTAAGTTTCTCAATTACTTAGATGAACAAAAGAGCAAAGAGAAACCACTCAACTTTGATTTTGTGGTTACAGATGTCAATATGCCCGAGATGACGGGTCTTGAGCTATTACAAAAACTGATGGATGAGCATGGTTTTACCAAAACCCAGCTCTTTGTTCTCTCTGGTGGTATGCCAAACTTCTTAGAAAGAAAAATCAAAAAAATCGCTACGGAAATTTTCCAAAAACCTCTGGACCTCGGTCATATTGCCCATGCTCTAAGCGTAGTGCCACAAACAACCTCTCCAGAACTGACACCAGAAGAAATTCTTCGCAATCTCGTGGACCTCTGTGAGTATCTTGGCCCTAAAATTAAAACAAGCCTCACCCTAGTGGAGTTTAGGGAAGGAAAACAAAGAACCCTCTATGTGAATCAGTCCTTTGAAAAGGAAACAGGCTACTCTTTAAAAGAGGTTTACACCAAGAATCTTAATCTTCTTCAGGGAAGGGATACCAACCAAGAGGCCCTCAAGTATATGAGGGACAACTTTAAAAAAGGTGAAACCTTTGTGGTAGATCTTCTCAACTATAAAAAGGATGGAACACCTTTTCGCAACCGCCTCGTCCTCTTGCCCCTCGTCTTTTCCCATGGAACCTATTACTTTGGTCTGCAGACCAACCTTGATGAGTTTACAAAAGAAGGCCTGTGTGCCCTTCATGAGGACATCATGATGACTCTCAACCTACCCATCAACAAAGTGATGCAGGAGCTACTCACCCTCTTCTACGGTGACCAATTAAAGGGCCAGATTTTTCAAGAGATGACTCAGAAGCTTATCGAGGAAATCGATAATATCCGCCATTACATATTAAAATTTTAATTTTGTGTTTTATTTTTTGGGAAGAAAGAGTTCTATCTCATCGAGGTAAAACTTAATGCGCTTATTCACTTCATGGAGCAGGTCAATTTTGGCCTGAAACTCCCGAGACTTTGAAAATTCCTCGGCTAATAAATCCTCTGGTAAGAGAGCAGAGGTGGTCACGGCCGGTAGGCTCTCAAGCGCTTTTGAGACAGGTACACTTCTTTGGGATAGCTGCTGATCCAACTCTTTTGAAATTTCCTCAAATTCGTTGAGCAAACTTTCCAAAGGATCGTCAGTATTAAAAGGGACTGACTTTTGAGGTTTGTCCCTCTTTCCCTGCGGAAATTGTACGATATTTTCTTGCGGTGAATGGCCGTCCTTCATGAGTAACAGAGATCCTTTATTGTAAGCTAGGGTTAATACTGCAAATGCCTGTGGGTTCCTTGTCCACGATTCTATGTGCAAATGCTTTGCCAGAAATCTAAGACTCTAGCTCCTTCATCATGACATTTCTGCTTTTAATTTCAATGGTTTATGTAAATTAGTTACAGGGGTCGCTGGCGGCCGTCAAAAGATTAGACGCTTATCCCTCCTAAGAGGCGGAAAGCTTTTCGCCTGGGGTGAAGGAAGATGCCAAAGACACTAAAATAGAAGAGTGAAAAAGAGCTGCTTACGTTGTCGCCATTACTTTGCCACCTTTGATCCTCAAAAACCTCGAGGATGCCACCTCTATGGATTTCGCTCCCAACGCTTTCCCAATATGATTGTCAAAGAACAATCTGGTGAAGAGTGCCAGGGCTTTAGCGAAAGAAAGAAGAAATCAAAAGACGACAAGATAGATCTTAACGATCCTCGCTACTGGTAGACCCGCTTACCCCGTTATCATGATTTTCAGGTAATTCCTTCTCTTGCTCAAAGTAGGTCGCACCTCTTTTAGCAATCATTCCCCCGCCCAAACAAACTCTCATGACTTGGTTATGAGGACCAACCTCTTGGTCTAAGTAGAAGACAATACTTTGACGAATGGTCACAGACTTTTGTGGCCGATCAAAAACAACATGGGCAACTCCATCATCAATACTCATAAGAGTGCAGTCTTGATCGGGCTGACGATAACGGATCTTGGCCTTTAACTTGAGGGGGAGATGATGATTATCTAGGAAGTCCTTAGCGACAAAGGACAGCTCATTTGCCCATAGTTCATCGCTGTAAAGGGCCGGATGCTTCTCTCCCCTTTCCACTACGACAACATTACGCTCAACATCTTTATCCACCACAAACCAAGGCTCACCTTGACCACCAAGACCTAGGCCTTTGCGCTGACCAATAGTATAGTAGGCCGCTCCATCATGCTCTCCAACGATTTCACCGGCGAGGTTTTCAAAATTCCCAGGCTTGAGCTGGATGTACTGAGAAAGAAAGTTTTTGAAATTTCTCTCTCCGATAAAGCAAATGCCTGTGGAGTCTTTTTTGGCCTTTGTTGCGAGGTTATACTTTTCAGCAATAGCGCGCACTTCACTCTTTTCAAGATGACCAATGGGAAAGAGGACCTTATTTAGGATGTCCTCTTTCATGGTGTAGAGAAAATAAGTCTGATCCTTATTGGGATCGTTTCCTTTAACGAGATAAGAACGATTATGAGAGACAAGTTGCTGGCAGTAATGACCTGTGGCCAGATAGTCAGCCCCAAGTTCCATGGCCTTATCAAAGAACACCTTAAACTTAATTTCGCGGTTGCATAGAATATCAGGGTTAGGGGTATAACCCGCCTGATATTCCTCTAGAAAATGCTTAAAGACATTGTCGCGATACTCTTTTACAAACTCCACTGAGTAGTAGGGAATATCGAGGGACTCACAAACCTTAATGACGTCCTCATAGTCTTTGGAGGCCTGACACACACCATTTTCATTAAGCTCTTCCCAATTTTTCATAAAGAGCCCAATGACATTGTGGCCCTGCTCCTTGAGAACAGCAGCGCATACGGAGGAGTCTACGCCCCCACTCATGCCCACAATAACGATCTTTGGTGTCTTTTCCATGGGCTATCTTTAACACAGAAGAGCACAAAAGCTAAGGGCCGTTGGAGATGCCTAAAAAGCTTTCAGGTCGGTATCTACGAGCTTATTAAAGGTCAAAGAGCACTGCCAAAAGGCCTCCACCAATAAATTTTGTGCATTTATGAAGAGTGGAGAAGTTTAGGGTTTCTGGAAAATCATTGGGTGTATGAATGCGTTTCACATTGGGATCATCCTGCCAATTCTGAGAAAAGGAAATGGCAGGCACCTCATCTTGCCAACGGCCCATATCCCCCTCTAAAACTTGAGCATTGGCGACCTTCTTAAAGAGGCGATAACCCGCAATTTTCCTGCCTTTTTCAAGCATCTTATCTAAAAGGATCTCCTCCTTCTGATAGTAGGGCTGATCAGGTTTACTAATATAGGCCCTCATATTGCCGTAGCGCTCTTCCTTATCCTGGGTACGAGAATCATGACCAAGGGCTTCGAGGTTGATATAGGTGCGTGCCCGTAAGTCTTCTTTTTTGTACTTTTCAAGATAGGCCTTAGTTCCTAGGCCGGCCCATTCTTCCCAATCGAGAAAAACAAAGCGCATGGTCACAGGAATATCCATAGCAGCAACTATTTTGATTAAACTTAAGGCCAAGGCCACTCCACTACCATTGTCATCGGCACCAGGATTGGCCCGCACGGCCTTAATATGCTTTTTCTCATCGACACTCATAGTGTCGTAATGGGCCATCACCACCACAGCTTCCTTAGGTCTTAAGGCCCCCTTCTTTTCCCAAATGACGTGGCGTCCCCGGCGCTCTTTTTGAGACTCTAGAAAGTTTTGAATGGACTGCGTAAAGGCAAGACCTGTGAGGTAGGTAGGTGAATCTTTCTTATGAAAGGCAGCCACCTTTTCTTCGAATTCTTTTTGATAATGATTTTTAGCAAAGTCAATATCAGGCTTAAAGGCGTCAACGTAAACTGTCCCCTTCTTTTGAAGGTCAATCTTTCTTATGGCTTGAACAATAAACTCCTGAGCGGCCTTGTGACCCTTTCCCCCAACCTGACGATTAGGAGAGCTGGCTTGAACAAACTCTCTGACTATTTTTTCAAGGTGATCCCTTTTAAGAAAAGAGAAATTCCTTTTGAGATCAAAGATATTTTTAGGCTTGGCCCTTATTTTAGCGACAGGAAATTTTTCAAAGAACTCCCACTCACTTGAGGCGGCCAAAAGACTGGAACTAAAGAGGTGAGAAAGTAAAGCAAGACCAAATAAGAGAAGACTAAAACTTAAACGCATAAATATCCACTTCTTCTCTTTCTTCATCCGCTTCGATTTCCTCTTTCTTCTTAGGGAAGGTCCTAAGCTCATTAAAATCCACATAACCACAAGTTCTGACTTCCCCACCGCCTATCACCCGGCCCATGGCACCTGAACGGTTGTAAATGACGACAAACTCTCCTTGAAAGATAAGCCCAGTTAGAGAACTCTTTAACTTCAATTCAGCATAGCGGTTGTTATAGTCATGAAGAGTGGCGGGTATGCGCTTGCCATCAACCTTTGTTTTGATAAAGACTTCCATTGGTTGAGAGAGGTCTGTCCCTTGCGCATATTTGACGTGCATGAGAACGATGGTATCAAAGTGTAGATCTTCTTCTTGGGCCACATAGACTGTGCCTGCAGCATACTTAAAGCCAATCACTTGATGGGTCTTATCGAGTGGCACGCCAGTTTTTGACTTTAATCCTGTTTGGCCCAAACCAAAGAGGTGAATTCCTTCATGTTCCCCAAGAATACTATCATTTTTAAAATCGATGATATTCCCCTCTTTCACCATTTTTCTTGGCATGCGGTCTCTTACAAATTCACCGAGGCCAGGATCATCCATAAGGGGAATCTTCTGTTCCTCAGTCTTGACCATGTATTCTAATTTTAAGGAATCACCAATTTTCTTAACTTCATCGCTTCTCATATCAGAGAGGGGCAAGAGCATTTTTTCAAGGGTGTCGGGATCAATCGTTGAAAGAAGATAACTCTGATCGTTTTCGAGATCGTTACTCACAAAGACATTAATGGCGTTTAAACCTTGGTTGCGAACAAGCTTAGCGTAGTGACCAGTAGCAATCGAATCGGCACCAATAACTTGGGCCTTCTCCTCTAGGATTTCAAGTATGAGACGAGTCGCAGAAACCTTAGGAGAAAAGCTTCTTCCTCCCACTCGGGAAGAGACCACTTTGTCGGTGATATAGTGTTGATAACGATCGGCCGCCTGAGCCGCATAGAAAGGCAAACCAAGACCATCGGCTAACTTCTTTACCTTTTCAAGGTCCTCAATGATATAGATTCCTCGAAATTCAGCAGGTGGTAACTTTTCCCCATTGTCGTCGTACTTGTCGGCC
>JAUIBX010000172.1 GCA_030427595.1 Bacteriovoracia bacterium
CTCCTCTTTAAGGGCCCTAAAGCGACCTGACTTCATCGTATTCGGGGTCACGAGAGCCCCCACACTGCCCTTCTTGAGAAGACTTTTTTCCGCGTGATTAATGTAATTTAAATAAGGCTCAACTCCCACAAAGGGCACCGGAAAGCTTTGACGAAGGGAATCGATGGCGTAAACCGTTGCCGTATTACAAGCAATCACAACGAGGTCGCAAGACTTCTCTTCCACTAAAATTTTTGTCAGCTCTTGGCATCTTTTAAGAAGATCTTTAATTTTTAAGGCACCATAGGGATGAAATCGACTATCAGCAATAAAGAAAAACTCAGCAGACACACAACTCATTGCCTGTTGCAAAATATCTAAACCACCATGACCACTGTCGAAGAACCCAATGCGCAAAAATCTACCTTATCTTAGAAGTTTGTTATAGGTTCTATTATAGTCTGAAAACGAACAAAAGAAACGAGGTGCCATTAAATGCGAGTTAAGCTGCCCCTGCCCCCATCAGATATGCCCCCTTTGCATCAATCCAACTATACCCTTGGCGTGGCGGATATGAATTATGGTAACCACCTTGGAAATGATCGGGTTTTGACTCTTGCCCATGAGGCCAGGCTTCGCTACCTGAGAGAGCTTGGTTACGACGAACTCAACTTCTACGACAGTGCCCTCATTATGACAGATGCTATGGTCCAATATAAAGGCCAAGGCTTTATGGGCGACGCTATAACTTTTAAAGTTTGGCTCTTAGAGCCTACGGCCATTGGCTTCTTTGTTCTAATTCACAAGTTAGATCAACCCAAAGAAGAAATAGCCCGCATCAAAACCGCCATGCTCTTTTTTGATTATGAAAAGATGAAGAGGGCAAAAGCAAGCCTTGCTTTTAAAGAGAAATTTCTACCATGATCTTCACTAAGAAACCTTCACCTCAAACATTAGAAAAATTTCGTAAGGCCTACAATCCTTCCCAGTCCTATTGGCAGGCCTTAGAGATGAATCAGAACTTTAGTGACGAGGAATATGAAAGTTATCGTCTCGAATATCACGAAGGAGGTAAGCCTGTGGTGACCTCCTTGTCTTGGTCATATGACCCTCGTGCTATTCATACAAAGGCCTCTCTTGCTGGCAGACGTTTCTTTTCTGGACCAATCAAAAGGGATCAAAAAGAGGAAGATCTCCTCTATGACTTTCAACTCACCCAAGAAGGTG
This sequence comes from Bacteriovoracia bacterium, assembly GCA_030427595.1. GTDB lineage: Bacteria > Bdellovibrionota > Bacteriovoracia > Bacteriovoracales > Bacteriovoracaceae. Next base: position 1,207 of record JAUIBX010000172.1, read on the forward strand.
CTCTTCATCAATTCTTTTCAGAAGTAAGGGAGAAGCTTGTCAGCTGTGGTCAAGAAGCCTCTCAAGGAGTACCCAATCTCCAGGAAGCTCAGGGGTATGAATGGCTGCGAGTCAGCTTAGAACTTTTGAAGAAGGCCTTAGAGGATGTGAGAATGGCCCGCTCCCAAGGTGGGCCAGAAGTGTGCCAAGGGCTTCTCTTTTGTGGGAACCATCCTGTACGCAAGCAATTTGTCTTTCGCCTACGTCTCTTTAATTTGGATATTGAGGCCATGGAAGATGACAAAAAGGCATTACGGGTGCAAGTATTCGACAAAAAGAATCAGGATACTTTTTCAGGGGTGCAACCTTCCTTACAGACCGTCTTTCATGCCCAAAAGGCCCCCATCATTGATAGCTTCATTCAAATCCTCCCCTCACTCTCCACAGCACTCCTCCAACAAGAAAAGAGTATTGAGAACGAGTAAGAATTTTTCCTAATTCGCCATTAAAAATGTGCCAAGCCTTGGAAACTACGAAAAACATCCTTAAACTATATAGGATGCACGAAAAGAATATCCTGGTAATCGATGATGACCATGACATGCTCAACCTTTACCACCACTATCTTAAAGACGTGGTAACGGGTATAGATCTGGTATTTGATCCCCACGAGGTTCTCGAACGTCTCGCCTACAAGACTTATCATCTTGTCATTACAGATATCCTCATGCCTGGCATAAATGGCATTGACCTCACTAAGGCCATCCATGAGCACTACCCCACTTTACCCATTTTAGTCTGCAGTGAAGGGGGAACGACTGATGCAAGGGAAATCGTGGCTGGTATTGTGATGAATAAGGCCATTAGTTTTGGAGCGATCTATGCTTTAAAAAAGCCATTTAAAAAAAATCAGCTCTTAAAAGTTGTGGATGCGCTTCTCTTAGACCAGCTTGACTCATTAAAAGAGTAAGAAGAAAAAAAGTAGATTAATTCTTTGTTATGATCTTCTTATTTGCTTCACGCAAACGATCTACCAAAGATGAGAGGATCATACTTAACCAAAATGGCTGCGCCTCAAGGTAGGAGTGAAGATTATCGAGGTTGAGGCAAAGTATCTCACAGTGCTCCTTGGCCCGCACAGAAGCACTTCGAGGGGCTTTCTCTAAAAAGGCCATCTCCCCCACCACCTCTCTTTCTTTTATGACTCCTAAAATAAAGTCTTCTCCATCAACTGTATGGTAGACCTCAAGCTGGCCACTCTTAGTGATATAGATATTTTTGGCACTATCTCCCTGTAGGAATAAATTCTCACCTTGTTCAAGGGTGATCAATTCCACATTCATGGATGAGGCTTCATTAAGGCACGCCTGAACGACTGATTTAAAAAAAGGTATTCTTACGGCCTTAGGAATCTGATGCAGATTAAACTTACTAATATCATGCTGGTGCTTATTGAGGACTTCCCTTGTTCCTGTCACCATCAGAGGAATATCTTTTGTGAGGGTATCTTTTTTGAGGTCCCTAATAAAGTCAAAGAATTGAGAAGACTCAGAGTCAACTAATTCTAAAATCATCACCTGAGGTTTCTCCGAAATCAGATCATCTGCCAAGTCCTCCCAATTATCAAAGGCAAGGATTTGAAAACTGGGATATTCTTCAACAAGAACTCCCCCTAGTTTCTTTAAGGTTTGCACATCCTTATCATAGAGAAAGATATTCTTATTAGGCCCCTCTACATAGAGGAGGTCATCCTCAATCTTGCTTGGCATTTTCTATTTCCTTCAGGATTTTCTTCTTATTAAGGGGTTTTTTTAGATAACTATCAAAACCTAGATTCAAAACATCATTAGGGTCATCGTATTGGTCGGCCGTTAACAAAACCAAATGGGTTTTGTGTCCATTGAGTTCTTCAATTTTACGCATTTCCCGTGCGGCCTCTTCCCCGCCCATTACAGGCATATTCATATCCATAAAAATGACTTGGTACTTTTCTTTATTAAATAAATCGAGGGCTTCTTTACCATTTTGAGCAATATTGAGATCAAGATCTTCTTTCCTCAAAAGCACTCTAAAAAGAGTTTGCATATCTTCTGAATCATCAACCAAGAGAATGTGTGGCTTAACTGGAATAGGATGAATATTATCGTTTTGTGAGGCCTCGACTTTATCTTCAGACTTCTTTCTTACACGAAGTATCGGTCTCTTTTCCACCAAGTAAGTATCACCAATTAACTCTCTGACGTATTCATTGAGTTCATCAATATCAAAGGGCTTAGGAAATAATCTCTTTATGCCTAGTCTTTCACTTAGATTTTGAGAGATGGTATCGACATTAGCGGACATAAGGACCACGGGGATACGGGGGAACTCCTTATGGATGGATTTGGTTAAGGTAAGCCCATCAACCTCGGACATGCGAATATCAGAAATGACAAGGTCGACATTATATTTTTGGAAGAGAAATAGGCCTTCCACACCATTCTTGGCCAAAATGCAGTTATAGCCCAAGAAGGTGAAGTTTTCATGGAGAATAGAACGAATTCCTTCTTCATCATCCACTATTAAAATAGTCTTCTTACTTTCATCAAGCTTCTTATCAAGGGAGGTCAAAGAGTCAGGACTTACAATGGAAGAAACCCTCAGAACCATCTCTTTGATTTCAGAATCAGGGCTCAGGATATCAACCACATTATTTCTTAAATATTCTTGTTTTTCAGGACTCAGGTCTTTGGCCAGATAAAGAATTGGGATATGACCAAGTCCCTTTTCGTTGAGCTCTTGAAGCGCTGTAAAGCCATTCATGACAGGCATATCATCATCTAAAATAATGACATCAGGCATTTGATGGCCTAGCTGCTGGAGCATTTCCTCCCCATTCTTCGCCTGTATAACTTGAAAGGTCTCGCCATTAAGGGCTGCACTGGCCTGCTGGCGATATTCACGGTCGTCATTAACAAGAAGAACTGTTTTACTTTGTTTATGATCGGCTATTTTTGATTCGTCATGCTCAAGAAGTCGCGGAATCTTTAAAGTGAAAATGGCACCACGTCCAGGACCAGAGTCTGCCGTTATTTCTCCATTATGAAGCTCGGAGATATTCTTACAAATGGCCAAACCAAGACCTGTTCCAATTTCCCTATCTTTCTTTCTTGCTTGTTCAAACTTATTGAAAATAGAGTCAAGCTTATCTTCAGGAATACCAGGACCGTTGTCTTCAATTCTGACAACAAGACCTTTATTAGAGCCTTCATACACATGAGAGGTCACATATTCAGAAATAAGGATATCAATTCGACCATCAACGGGGGTAAATTTTAAGGAATTACCAATGATATTACTGAGGACTTGGATAAGACGGCCATAGTCGGCAATGATGTCGTACTCCCCCTCCTTCTTAACGGATATTTTAATATTTTTCTCACGACTCTTGAGATAGAAACTATCAACTACAGAGTCCACCATTTCATCGACGCTAAAGCGTTCAAAGTCGAGGCGAATACCTCCTTCTAGTCGGGAGAGGTCAAGGAGGTCGGTAATGAGATTAAGAGCTATTCTCGCTGAGTTCTTAGAACGTCTGACGAGGTCATTTCCCATGGGCGACATTCGATTTTTTTCTTCCTCTAAAATGATATCCATCGATGTTTCAACAACAGCGAGTGGATTCTTAAGATCATGAGAAACAATTGCCAAGAGGTCATCCTTATCTTTTGACACCCTTTCTACCTCGGCCTTTTGACGTCTTAGATCCTCGAGGAGGTGAGACTTCGAGCTCAAGGCCTGCTCGGCTTGATCACGGGCCTCTCGAATTCTTCTTTCCGATTTTCTTAAGATACGCGTTCGTTCATTTACCTGACGAATCATCCCCTGAAAGGTTAAGGCCAAAATACCAATCTCATCAGAAGACTTCACTTTAATTTCAATATCATGTTCACCATTGGTAAATTTTTTCGCTTGTTCCGTAATCTCATCAAGGTTCCTAAAGAGATAACGGGTAAAGATCCATCCCAGGTAGGTAAAACCAATGAGAAGGACTAAGCTCACCAAGAGATTCTTCAATTTGAGGAGCTCTTTGATATTCATACGCCTAGAAATGGAGCTCCCTGCAACGGTATAGAGTTTGGTCTTACCTATATTCAACTCTCGAAGTGAAAAAACATGCCCTTCACCACGAAAGATGGAAAAAATGGTTCTTTCTTTAAAGCCTTGGTCTTTAAAATCGTTGAAATTAAAACTAGGTAGCTCTTCAAAAATGCTATAAGTCACTCCCGTATGATAGGAGCCTAGTTTATCTGGATTTCGATGACCTAAAATACGGCCCTTAGGTCCAAGAACAAAGAAGATATCCTTTTCCCTTAATTCTAAGAGAAGACTATCTGAGAGGAGTTTATTGTGGATGGCAAGAAAGTAACGAAACTTAGGAGTGACGGCCTCTAAGACAAAGACCTTTTTACCAAAAAGGTCTCCTTCGAGTTCGTCAATACCACGAAGGTTTAAGTTCTTACTTAAGGCAAAAAGGATGGGTGGCGGACTTTGGGAATAGAGCGCTTTAAATGCACTACCTTGTGGGTAGATCTCGAGAGTATTTCCTTGGCGAGTGAATTTTTGCCAAGCAAGGATTTGAGGAAAGCTCTTTAATATTTTCTTAACCAGGCCAGAACTTTCTTCATCTGAGCGTCTTAAGATCTCCCCAAGAGAAATCCATTCCTTTACCCTCTCTTCAAAATTGACTTTGATCTGCTGTGACCTCCTCACAGCATCTTTAACACGTTCCTTTTCAAACTTTTCATAAGTTGTCAGATAGAAAAGCCCACCCATAACAAAGGCAGTCAAGAGAACCATGACTCCCATTACGAGGCCTACTTTAGTGGCAACGGATTTCTTTAAAAACTCCAACAACTTCTTCCTTTAAGGTGTTCTAACTTATCGGAATTTTTTAATTTTAATTAAATAAAGAACTCTTGGAAATGAGAGAAAGAAAGACTTATTCAGTCAGAAAAGAGACAGGAGAATCGGTTTCGTTTAATGAAGAAGAAGGACTTCTTGAAGAGCTAGCTAGGCGGTAGGGTTTTCTTCAGACGAATTATTCTCGGCCTGCGCTTCATCTAGAGTATCAGAGAAACTTGCCACCATCATGTAAGTAAACCCAACAATACAAACAACACCAGTAAAAATCGCCCAATATCCAAAAACCATAATTGCCTCCTTTTGGACCATACTACAACGAGTAACCTACCCGGAGCAATAGAAAAAACCAACCACATTGATCACCTAGTGACAGGGCGCTCCAACTTGGTTAGATGCGACTGCCCTGAGAACCAAGCTCAACATCCCTCTGGTGACATTGATTTTGAATTTCTTGATAGAAGGACGAGGCCTTCAATTTTTCCTTTAAGCACCTATAGGTAAAAAACAAGCTATTAAGCTTATGACAACTCTGGAGAACCTTTTCGACCATACAGAATTGAATATCTTGGGCAGGAATTCGGCCGCGCACCAAAGCGACCATAGGTGGCCGCCAACTCTTAAGTTTTACCTGAATAAGGGGAATAATTTGGTCAAAGGTAAAGATCTTATTAAATTCTTTATAGTGTCTTTGCGAGGCTTCATTCAATAAGCAAGTATCTAGTTTGGCAAAGTAATCGGCCCTCCCTGAAAAGAAGTAGCTTAAACCATCATGGCGCGAACGCTCGCGCTCCTTTACCTCCAACAGACCCACACAACGACAAACACGATCTGTATCATCAAGGAAACTACTATCACTTTCAAAAACTCCAAGACCATTCTGATAAGAAACCATTGTCTGGCGTAGTGGATGGCGTAGAACTTGCGCCACACACCTCTCATAATGGGGATCAAACCCTTGCGGACCATCGACTAAAGCGCGGGCGAAAATTGGTCTACAACACAGGGTCTCCATAGCAAGGAGGTAAATCAAAGCGATGAATTTGAAAGAGAATGTTTTTTTGACCATAGGAATCCCCCTGGTGAGGAATTCCAAAAAGACATCTAGGTCCCCGTGGGACCCTCTCTTCTATTATACATGACTGTCACACTTGGTTTAAAGGCGGCATAGGCCTCAAAGTAATGAGTTTTTGGGTACTTGAAGCTACTTTTTAAACGGTAAAACCCTTCAATTTCAAAACTTAGGCTATAATGGAGCTAATCTTCAAAGGTTATTATTTAGGTTTAAAAGGCCCTCATGGCCTTAACTAGGAAATCAAAAAGGGTATGAAGACCAAGTGGCAAAACTCCATTTCCCGTGCACTCTCTTTCATGGTCACCTTTGTGGTGATGATTGCCGTAGGAAATCTCCATGCCAATGAAGCCTTTGCCAAAAAGGGTGAGACGATGGATATCCACCTCGCCCGCATTGCCACTGATTATGTTAAAAAATCCTATGACCTTATGGTGACGATCAATGATCGAGGCCTCATATCTGCTATCAAAACAAGGAATAATAAAAAGAATAAGATTAAGGTCTACCCCATTAGTGTACTTAATAAGCCGATCACCTTGGTCAAGGCCGTTGGAGTGACCTTAGTAAGCCTAACATGTACCAATTTTGCTACCAATAAGGGGTGCGATATTTCTATTGAGTATCCATCAAATCTTACCCTAGGCCGCTTTAAATATTTTCATGCCAAACTCGAAAAAGTTGCATCTAAGTGGGTGCTCACCCACAACGGTAAACCATTCAAAGAAATGTTCTTGGTCGCT
>JAUIBX010000173.1 GCA_030427595.1 Bacteriovoracia bacterium
AGAGAGAATTTTTGAACTCTGAATTTGTCTTTTCGCCTCGTTTTTAAACTCAGCTGCTTTATTTAAAATTGGTTGAGCGATATCAAGCATGCTATTTTTAAAGCTACTGATATATTCCTGACTTTTTCCAGCAGGAGAAAATGACTTAATTTCCTGGCCCAATTTTTCATAACTCTCAACCAATATCCTATAACCTTCAACAATTCCATGACCGCTTCCAATATCAAAAACCTGAAGTGCCTTTGACGTTACGGAATCTAGGTATTTAAACTTTGTCTTTAAAAGGGAGTTATATTGTTTTTCGGGAAATGTGAGTTTTATGCTTTCCAGCTGTTCGGCCGTTCTTCTCAAATCTTCCAAGTAATTTTGAGAGATAATGTCGAGGGCCTCTAAAGGGATCTTCTGTTTGGCTGCCTTGGCAGATTTGTAGAGCTTTATCATCTCTTGATTGACACTAACTGCTTGCTCACGCCTTCCTCTCTCGAAATAGGTATCTCTAAGCTTTGACATAGGATAAATCAAACTTGGTCTGACCTTCTTATTATACTTAAGGTCATTGAGTAACTTCTCAAAGGATCGCCAACGCTGCTGATCCCCTAACTCGGTAAGAGTATCCAAAGCCACTTCTAATTCAATCGAGTTCCTAATACCACATTTCTTTCCTAACTCGATGATCTCAAGGGCCTTCTCAACATTTCGATCAGCGAGATAGAGGATATTAGCATTTTTAAAGAATGTATTTTTATTCTTTGCCTTCCTTTTACATACCTTCTCCAATGAGATTTCATAAAGCTCTGCCGCCATCCTAAACTCTCTAAAATTAAAAAGACCTGATGCCATAAGGAGAAAGCTATCTTCAAATTGAACAACATCCGCTCCATTCATCAGAGAGAGAGCACGCTTAGACCAACCATAGGTCTTTTCCTTATTGCCTAGCTCGTAGAAGAGTATCGCGATATTATAGGCTGCATTTTTTCTTGCATCGGGACTTGATGTGGGTTCTTTATAGATATCCAAATAGCCCTTTAGGGCAGCGACCTTTTCACCTTTCGTATTAAATTTCTGAACTTTATCAAACTGGATACTAAGTAAGATTAGTCGTAGTTTTTTAGCGAACTTCTGACTTACTTTAAATTCGCCTGAATTAATTCGATCAACCCACTTTTTAATTTCCCCCCTATCCTTTCTTTCTCTGTGATAATCCATCACTCTTGCGAGCATGGCCTCTTGCTTTTTCTGACTATTGGGAAAATGAAATTTAAATTCTGTGAGGACCTTCTCTGCCCCCTTAATGTCACCATTAGTAAAACGGTCATTAAAAAGCCTTTGGTAGATTTTAAAACTTTTCTTAGAGCGAGGATTTTTCTTTAGAAAAACAGCATAGGCTTTAGAGAGATACTTATCAGTAGTTGCCTTAGAGACACCTTTACCATTTAAACTGGCCAAAAGACCATCAAGTGCAAGGGCAGCTATTTTCTTATCACCTGCGGCCTTGGCACCCTCATAAGCTTGATCATAGAGGTTGGCAGATTTATTGAAGCTTTTAACAGCATATTGAGTCTCAGCGGCATGGAATAAAGCCTTATGATCTACATTACTCGAAAGCCCTGCCTGCATTTGAAAATACTCTGTCGCCAGTGCGGCACGTTTTCTTCTTACAGCAAGTCGCTTTCTATAGACCTTAGAAACCACCTGCTTTTGCAGCATGGACGACATCCTTGCGACATGATACTTCAAATCTTCTGTTTGATCTGGGTTGAGCTTCCCTTGCTTGTATTTTTCAAAGAGAAACTTACAAACCTCTAGGTGACTTTCAACTTTACCAAATTTCTCATAAAGAGAGAGAAGCTCGTTATAGATTTCTATTTTCAGGTTTTCATCGTTAGTGTTTTTAGCTGCTTGAATAAATGCACTCTGGGCAGCTGAAGACTTTCCTTGGCCTTTGAGGTACTTCCCCACCTTAAAAAAGTTACTAGCAATATCCTTTCCAATTCTCTTATAAAAATTTAAAGCATCTTGAGAACGTCCAGACTCTGAATAGAAATAAGCAAGGTCTCTTTCAACTTGGTCACTAACATCAACGAATGAGGCATTTCCACTAAGCTTGTGTACCTCATTCATCAGATTGATTGCCTTCGATTTACGCCCAACTCTAAAATAGCACCATGCAAGATTGTAAGCGTCTTTTGTCCACCATTTCTGGTCTCTTCTTTTTAAGGCCTGCTCATATAGAGGAATGGCCTGCTTATATTTCTTTTGGTTGTAATACATTTCGCCTAGAGCGAGCTTAGATTTAATAGCCGTATAGCTTCCAGACTTGGCATACTTAATCGCACGTTGAAAGAACTTTTTTGCTCTTTGCTCTTGTTGAAATTCTTTAGCGTTATAAGCAAGGATATAGTAAACCTCAGCTCTTCCTTTAAAACGTTTAAATCTCTTTAGAATGTAATAACAGGTCTTTTGTGCCATCAGAAAATGTTTTCGACTTCTTTTAAAAAACTCTTTCTGGTCAATCTTGGCCACCTCTTCTGGGGAAAGCGTCAACCAACGGAAATTTTCTTCTTCATTTATAAGACGTGCTTTTTCAAGATAAAGCTCTGCCATCCTCAACAGTAGGTTAGGGTTTTTGGAACCGATTTGACGATTCAGACGAATGACTTCCTTTAATTCTTCATCAATAATTTGAATAAGCTGCTGACGACGCTGTTCTACATTGGCGTGCGTATTGAACGAAAGCGTAAGTATTAAAAGAGAAAGTATGAATGCAATCTTTTTTATCATTACTGGCCACACTCAGATTTCAGAGAGAAAACATAGTCCCCTAGTTCATCTGCCCAAAATTCGCCGTTAAAAGTCCAGAAGTATTGTTTATCATTTCGTTTGAGATACCGAATATCGCCTCGAGAGCGGTTTAATTCATTAGAGGCGAAGTAAAGTTGCTGTTTACGTCTTCCAAGAACCTCTAGCTTGATATAGGTCATACCCTCAAAAGATTTATCAAGATGATCTATGTTCAGATGGAGACTCTTTCTCACGTAGGCACCGATAAGATCTCTTTGTAGCAATAATGATTCACGTAAATTGGAAATAAACACCTTTCTCATCTTGGTGTTTCTTATGCTTTTAACCTTTTCAATTTCATCTCTTCCGATATTGAAACTATCGATAAGTTCCATAAAAGCGGCATCTCTTAAAACACCACGAAGGAGCTTATTAAGAAGCTTGTTGCCAGATTCTTTGCCATCTTTCATCGACTTTGAAAGAAGATAGAAGTACTTATAGTTTTTGCCGTATTTAGTGAGGAACTTTTTAACGGCAAGTGTATCTTCTTGATAAGTTCTATAAAACTCATCAACAACTTTCTTCGCGTCGTCAAAGAGGCAGAGTTCCATATAGGTAAGTGATTTTAAAACTTCCACCTCTGGGTTAAAAACAAAGTTCATTATCGGAGCCTTGTAAGTAACAAGCTTCCCTAAGGTACGATTATAGTCCCTCTGATAAAATGAGTTCCAGGCTTCCTCAAAGAGTATTTCAGGCCATACATAACTATCTTTTGAGAGATCGAGATAAGACGAAGCCGCATTATCGTAGTCTCGTCCTTGAAACTGTGCCCTTGCTTTGCCAACGATGCAGTAGTCTCTATTAATAGAGAGTTGTCTTAATCTATTTTTATTATCGGCTCGATTCATCTGAGACTTGGAAAGAGCAACGCAATTACTAAAGGCGGCTTTTGCCAAATTGACTTGATTATTAATTGAGAAAATTGATCCTTCTAGCAGCAGGGCGAATGGTTTTGCTGGATGATTACGAGGAATTGTTCCATTTAAAGTCTTCAACGCCTGGTTATATTTCCCAACTCGAAAATACTTTTTAGCAAGAATATAACGAATGATAGGCGCCTTAGTTCTTTTAAGAATGGCAATAGGTAGAACTTCAAATTGCCTTACACCGACTTGGGTAACCACTTTATCTATAAGTTCATCAACATCTTTTGAAATGACACCACGGTTGCGAGATAGATATTCTTTTAAATAAGGAATGGCCGTAAAGTACAGGTCATCCTCTAATAACTCTTGAACAACAGCAGGATAGCTTGAAACGGAGGCCCTAGATTTTACTAAGTTTGTCCAAGCTTCATTGACTCCCGCAAAACTATTAAGGCTAAGTATTAAACTTAGCCAAGTTATAAGAGGAAGCCATTTTCTGTTTTTTAAATTTAACATCTTTATGGCTCCTAGAAACGATACCCCAGAGAAATTGCAAAATCCCAATTAGAGAAATACGTTGTTTCGTTACTAAAGCCAGAGCGCGTTGGCTTCTCAGCTTCATAATGAATCACAGTGAGATCGGTTCTTATTTCGAAATTTTCGTTAAGGTAAAACTTTAAGGCTGCATCCCAAATCAACCCGGTATGAGTAAGGGTTGTTGGTGTTGGGTCATTTGGAACGCCACTGAATTCAACGATATTATTAGTTTCTTGCAATTGGGCCAGCCCAGCTCCTAAAACAAAATCTAAGTAAATAATTGTATTAAAGGTATTTATCTTTGAATAAAAAGGTGACCAAAGAACCATTCCTCCGACATAGGAATCAACAATCCTTCTAAAAGGAATAGATCCTGACTGTCCCCTATTGCGTAGGGTTTCTGCCGTACTATTTTCTTCACCATTATTTATGGCATAGACACCTTCGAAGCCCCAGTCTTCAGAAAAGAAGTATCCCGCTCTCCCCTGAAAAGTTGTGGTATCCACAAAAGCTCCCGAGGTAGTAAGACCAGCTCCAATATTTAAATGCAGCTTTCCTGATTTTCTAAATTTACGATTTTGAAGAACATAAACTTCCTTGTCCGGATCAAGCCAAGTGAAGCTATAGGTATCACCTTCTCCTGCGAAAGAGAGTGAACTAATAAGAAAAAAGAAAAGGGAAAAGAAGATTTTTAAATTCATACCTAGCTTCCTGCTTTTATTGCGACCATCCATAGTCGTCCTATATGAACAATTTTACATACTTATTTTAACATGACTGGTATTTTGCGCAATGAAGTCAAATGTTATTCTGACAAATTTTATCAAACTCACATTGAAAGCAATGCTTCTGATTAGTTTTGTCAGGATATGAAAGGAGCTTCCAATGTTGAAAGGCCGATGACCGCACTTCATCCAAACTCTTTTGCTCTTCTATTAATTTCTTCTCATCAATAAAGGCAAGAACTAGGCGAACAGTGCTGTAGTTCTTCATTTCTTGCAAAAGGGCAAGACCGTAACTTTCAAGCTGTAACCAATAAGAAGACAAATCCTTACCCAGAGAGCGACCAGTCTTAAAATCCCAAACCTCAAGTTGACCATTTCCTTCAACAATTAAATCTGGTGTACCCGAAATCATTTGCCCAAAAAGTGAGAACTTTATGGGCTTTTCACTAATAAGGTTAGATTTTTCACGGTAACTTTTTAATTCATCAAGGACCCACGACATTCCTTTAGTTGTTTGCTCATCAAGGGAATGGTCTGAGGGAAGAACAAAATTTCTTTTAATCGCATGCTCTAAGCAGCGATGAACCTCTGTTCCTCTCTCTGCACTAGAGCTTTGCCCATTGGCCTCAAAGACCGGAGCCTCCTCTTCTATCGTTTCATTTAACTTTAAAATATCATCAGGATCCTTGGAGAAGTCCTCCCCTGCATGACTAATAGACATCTCTGTTTCACTAATTTTTAGAACATTTTTCAAAAAGAACTTTCTTGGGCATTGGGCCAGCATAGCAAACCGAGTAACGCTCAACTCAGAACCGATCCCAATCGGGCTAACCTCATAGCTGCAACTATCAACGCCAAGGTTATCTCTATGAAATATTGGTCTATCGAGGTCTAGGCGTTCTCCATCTTTTAGGATGGACTCCAAATTAAGCTCTACAGCTTCTGAGCTAATGGTTAGGTTATCTGTGCCATGTCCATATTCATTTAACCAGCTTCTCAGCCCCTCTATCCAACTGCTCTTTGAATAGGACATTTCCTTATCATTAAGACTGATGTCGGCCCAAAGAATCCTATTTACGGCCCTTGTCGTGGCGACATAGAAAAGCCTCTTAAATTCTGAAAACTCTTTAACTTTAGAAAGTTCGTTTTCATAAATTAATGTTGGTGATGAAAATGTGTCAGACTTTGAAAAGCCAGCAAGCCACTTATAACTATAGGGTAATTTACCAAAAAAGCTTGCTCCACTTTTAGAGGAACCATTGGTATGGATTCCGGCGAGAACGACAGTTGAGAACTCAAGCCCCTTAGAAGCATGAGTTGTCATGATCTTTATCCTATGGGGATTTTTGCCATATTGAAAATCTAGAGAATAGTTACCGGTAACGAACCCCGAAGCATTCTCAAAAATCAATTCAGCACGGTCTTCACTTGCTTTGGCCAAGGCCTGGACAATTGGCCAATTCACTTCAGTATTCCCGGTGCTCAGGCCAAGCTGCCATAAAAACCTTTTAAATGAAGCCAATAGTCCGAAAGAACGGTAATCCTCAAGGGTCCGCTGTGATTCCTCAATGGTAAAAGGTTTGCTGCATTTCAGATATTGAAGAACTTCATTGATCACGAAGATAGATTTTCTCCTGATGCTAGAGTCCTTTTCAAAAGCGCAGAGTCTGGAGAACTCCAGAAATAACCCCACCAAAGGATCTGCCTCTAGGTCAATTTTAACTTGGCAAGTAAAGTCAATATCAGCTTCTATAAGTCTTTTAACGAGATATTTTGAGGGGTTTAACTTTCGATAGAGAAAGCAAATTTCATCATCAAAACTTTTTATCTTTTCAAAAAGGACTTGAGCCTCGATATAGTTTTGTTCTGTAGGAAGTAGACTTTTTTTTCCATCTGCTTCTGACTCAACTTGAACATCTAACCTAAGGAGTTCCCCTCCTTCTGCTTTCCCCTCAGGAACCTCCTGTGCAATCATCGGCACACTTAAAGAATCTTCTCCAGTATAATCTTTTCCTAGGGGAAGTAGGTGCTCAAAGAGGGAGTTATTTAATTTAATAATTTGAGACTGAGACCTGTAATTATTCTTTAAAGTTAAGTTCTTATACGTATCTTTTTCTGCTTGTTTAAAAACACCAAGCTCGCCACCTCTAAAACCATAGATGGCCTGCTTAACATCTCCAACGGAAAAGACTTTGCCCATATTGTTATTCAATATGCGCTGAATAATTTCAAATTGAACCTTACTAGTGTCTTGAAATTCATCTACGATAAAGTACTTATAAGTTTCATTTATTTTTCTTGAAACATTGGAGTCTTGGACTGCCCTCCAGCAGTAAAACTCAAGGTCTGTAAAAGTTAGCCCCTTATCCCCAAGATAATTTCCTTCTACAAACTTGTAGATATCATGAATAACTAAGCTCCACTCTTGGTACTTTTCAAAGTTTTCCTGTAAAGCGCTAAAGTCATCTCCATACTTTTTGAGAAAGTCTCTTAAAGCTTTGGCGAGAGCAATGACTCTTTGAGCCTCCTCTGGTGCAGACTTCTTTGGTGCCGATGGAAATCTTGATATTCCCTCAAAAAGTCGAGAGGCCAATTCAAAGAAGCTAAAGAGGTCATCCTGTTTCTTAACAATTTCCGCGTAAGACTCTATAAACTCGTACCACTTCGGAGGCTTTTTACTTTCTAAAGGTATATCCGAGAGCGAAAACCTTAACTCATCCCAGCTAGCACCAGAAAAAACCTCAAAGGCTTTAATGATCGGGCCCTTCTCATTGTCCAGAGAATCTAGCGAAGGAGAAAAGTCAGACCACATTACCCTCAAATCAGTATCTGAGAATATCTGGCAAAAGCTCTTCTTGAGAGATTTCTTATTAAGGACTAAACTCTGAAGCTTCTTACTTTTAATCTC
>JAUIBX010000174.1 GCA_030427595.1 Bacteriovoracia bacterium
GGAGCCACTGTTTGGCGTATGTGGGCGTTAGAGCAATTAGAGAAATTTGCGCTTAAGTATAAAGACCAACAACTTCCCATAAAAGTGGGAACCCAACTGAGACGTTCTTTAGATTCCCGTGTTGGCAATCACTGGGTTACCCAAAGTCGTTCAACAGAGGGCAAACTGAATGACCTTCTCAAGTATCTTAATGAACTTAAAGTAGGCGATGACTTTGTCCCCACCAGACGACTGACGACTGGTAACCATAGAGAAGGCTATAAGATTCTCGGTGAATTATGGGAGAACCTATCTCGTTTTACTGACGAGCTTCCCGAGTCACGCACGACTGAATGGGAATACCTAAGAAGCCAAATGGAAAATGGTAATCCTTGGGCTCGTGTTCGTCTTTCCTATCTTCTTTTGATGGATGAACTTGAAACTATTAAGAGAGGGGAAATCCCTGAATACTCTCAGGCAACATTCGCTGAATTTAACGGTGAGACCATTAATAGTTGTAAAAAACGTGACGTGAATAAGATTATTATGAAAATTGCTGATTCTGGTCGCAAAATGGGGATCAACCGCCCCCTAAGACCGGCCTATGCCAGTATGATTCTCAAAGATAAAGAGAAACAATATATTTGGGGCAATGTGGTTGATCAGGCTTCGCCTCTCTTTAAGCAACAAGATACTCGTGGACGTCCCTATTACGAGAGTTTAGAAAATACCACTTATCAGACGTTCCTCTCTAAAGAGAAAGTTGAAGAATTCGTAGATCAATACATTAACACAGGCCTTAGAAGAAATGCTCAAGAGGAAATTGATACATACTTTGATTCTCAAGAAGGTCAAACGGCGGCTTTCTATGCGGAGCTTTACCGCTTAAAAGGTCAACCTGAAGAACAAATTGAATACTTTGAAGCCCATGCTGCTGAAAATGGTATTGAAAACCACTATCAAGCAAAACTCGGCTTTTTGATGATGGATAATAATATCAAAAGAAGTATTCTTAAAAGTCTCTTAAGAGGCTCGGCCCAGCTAAGAAAGAATGAGGTTCTTGGACGTTTGGAAGATTTTTGTAATCTTGAGCCGACAGATCATGAGTCTTTTAAAACTCTTTACTTTGCTACCTCTAAGGCACAAAATCAATTAAATCAACTTACAGGGGCTCCAAGTGTTCCTGAAGACGTCATGGCCGCTATTGAAGATAAAGTGAATTCCATGTCTGATGAAGAATGGACGGATATGTGGCTTGGTATTGGTGCTGCAGTAATGGGTGTTGGTGCCATGATTATTGGGGGAGCTTGTACTGGCCTTACGGGTGGTCTTTGTGCTCCACTTGGTGTTGCCATGGTAACAATGGGCGCGAGTGCTATGACTATGCAAATTAGCCTGGTCTCTAGAGAGCTTGGTAGAAAATTAGAGTCCGATCGAAATGCTGCTCAAGTATTAGGTATGGAAGAACTAGGATTTGCCAACAGAGGGGCTTCAGATAGTGTGTCTCGTGGTTGGACCTGGACCATCATTGAAGCCGTTTCGATTATTCCCCTTATTGGTGTGACGGCGCGCTCCCTACGTGTGGGTACTAAGCTTACGGCCGTCTCCGCGGCCATGATGGCGAGAAATGTCGGTAAACATGGATTTAAGCAGGCCTGGCGTATGACTGGCCAAGCTGGCCGAACAATTGTCGCTGAAGCTGATGTGCGCTTTGCTCGTCTTTTTCTTGGACTTGATAGTTTTGCTGGTCAAAGTAAAGAAGCTCTAAGGGCCCTTAAAGGTCTTGGTGCTCCTATTCGCCAAGCAGTCGAATCCCTGACGATGAAGGGGGTTGATAAGAGAATTATTCAGAGGGCCTTCGATCGCATTAGAGGTCTTAGACAACTCTATGCTGCAGGCCAACTTTCTCCCTATGCCCTGGCCAAAAGAATAGGTCAGGTTATTGATGGAATTAGAAGAGCTGCAAAAGCGGCCGCTACCCAAGGAATGACTTATACTTCTCGTGTGGTGGTGAATGAAGCGCCTAGTGCCATTGACCGTCAGACGGCAAAAACAGTTTCTGATTATTTTGCGGGTAATCCAAAAGGTCTTCACTACCTCATGAAGACTTATGCGAAGAGAGTACCCAAGGCCGCTGCTCAGATGCAACGTTATGAAGAGGGGACTTCTCTTCTTGGCAAGGTGACCCTTCTTCCATGGATTCGAAATGGAATTCGCAGTTTACGAAGTTCTCAAATTGCTAAATATGGTGACGACATCCTAAGACTTGAAAAGGAATTGGCCGAACTCGTGGCCACTAAAGGTGATCTTGAAGAATTCGTTCTTAAGAATGTAGATGACCTAACAGATATCTTTATTAAGATTCCAGTGAGAAAACGGGAAATTCCTTATATGATTGCCCTTCAAGGTGGTCCTCACGTAGGAAAGAGTGGCAGTTCTTTTAAGGCCCTTAGTAAAGTGGGTGGACACTATCTCTCTAATGGACTTGTGATGCGTAAGTTCTTCAATGCCAGAAGTCGCTTGATCTATGAGTCGATGAAAGGACAAGCGAGAAATGTTCTTGGGCTTTCCACTGTAGTGGCAACGGAAACTTCATTTGAAGCTGTTCAAGCTTTCCAAGAATCAGTAGCACATGCGTCAGAGAAATTATCAGGGGAGGCGAGAGAGGCTTTCCTTAAGCAATATGATGAGTTTCAAGCCCAAATCTCTCGCAAGGTCAGCGCCAATGTAAGTGCCCGTCTTGAGGGAAATAGTGGTATTGAGCAACTCAAGCGCCAACTCTTTAAAGGTGACCATCGCATAAGAGTCGACTTCACTACATTTGATGAAGCAACT
This sequence comes from Bacteriovoracia bacterium, assembly GCA_030427595.1. Classification (GTDB taxonomy): domain Bacteria; phylum Bdellovibrionota; class Bacteriovoracia; order Bacteriovoracales; family Bacteriovoracaceae. The sequence continues at coordinate 2,815 of JAUIBX010000174.1, forward strand.
GTTAAGAGACTTCTCTTCGCTGCTGAGACAGAGCAAGAACGTGCTATTGCTTCTGTGATTTGGTCAACGGTATCACCAGAAGATATTTTCTCTCTAAGGGAAGTTGGCGATGTCGCTCACAGAGTGATCCGTGAGCTTTCAGAATACGAAAATGTTGATGAGTTTCAGGCTTTCTTAAACGCCCTAAAGGTCATCGTTATTAAACGTGACCCGGGCGTTGTCGAATTAATGTAAGATTGGATTAACGGCCGAAGAAGCAGTTCTTAAGACGAATAGAGTTTACTCTCTTCGTCGCTTCTGGTGAGTCACCAGCATTTCTTTGAAGAACGTCGTAGAATGCTTCTTTTCTATTTACTTTATCTTTGGCCTCTTCTGCAGATTCTCTTAAGAGCTTGGCATAACCTTGAAGAACATTGTCATTATTTGAACCATTATCAAATAGAGTCCAAAACTTATGGGGGTTATCTGGATTGAGGAGTTTAACGTCTCCACCTGGAGTTTTAGAAAAAGCGATAACAGAGTCGATAAATTCTCTTTGCGCAGCTGTTGCAGGAGAATTATTCTCTGCAAGAGCAAGGAAGATCGCTAGGGACTTCTCTTCCTCTGGGGCTACCAAGTCTGCGGATGAACGACCAAATGTTCCCAAGTTCAGTCTCTTCATTTTTCCATTGATGAAACGACTAAGAGCACGAGGCTCGCGGGGAATAACATTACTCTCAAGAAGTTGACGGACAGAGCTTTGAGTCACTTCTTCTAGAGTAAATTTGAAACCATAAGGGGCAAGAGCACTACCAACACACTGTGAGCATGCGAGGACTAGTGAGCCGCGCACACCATAACGATTAGAAAGAAAGATAAGATTGTTAACTGCTTTAACGACGTCATTGGTTGTGAGGGAATCAGCTTCTTTATTAAGAACAGTAAGAAGTGACGCTTGGATTCTCTTATCCGTTGTCGTGCTATCGAGATTACGAATGATTTCTCTTAGGGCATCTGCTGTAGGCATCTCGCTGCCAACACTCAGAGAAAGAATCGAATTCTTTACGTAAGACTTAACCTGAACCGCTGCCGCTCCTTCAATACCGTTTCTCGTGAGAAGCTCAATCAATCCACTTTCATTGATGAGAAGATCTAAGAGCTTACCGCCGCCAGCAGCGTACGAGCCAATATTGAGGAATAGACAAAGAGTTAAAATCAACAGCTTTTTCATAAATTCGATCCTAAGGTAACGGATTAACATATTGCTTTTCGGACGGCCTTGCGATGTCCTTTAGGGTCTAAATGCCCAAAAGCCAATTTTTCCTAAATTTCTTCTTTAAAGGTGGCCTGCCCGGATGCCGATAAACCGCTAAGGGAAACTGTCCCGTGCAGGAGAGCCGAGCTAATGCATAAGTATCTGAAAATATTGACCTTTTTAGTGGGTTTTGTGCTCATATGCACTCCTGTGCACTCGTGGGATGAATTGAGCCATTTTGAGGAAGGCACCTACAAGGGCCGACTTGAGTATGATCACGGTACTAAAGAGGTGCGGCTCAAATACAAGAAGAAGGGGAGCTGGGGCCGTTATAAAATTGAAGGTCCTTTTTCGGTCAAAGAGTCAGGAGATGTTGATGAGACTATGAAGCGCTTTACAGATTTCTTTGAGCGCTTTGTTTTTACTGAAGAAGTCCAAGGACAAATCCTTTCAAGAGTTCACGAATTTAAATTTCTAGGGGGCGGTCAATGCCAGGCCCTGCATTTCTCACTTGATTCCGTTCAAAACCAAGAGGCCATTAGTGCCCTCGTTGAAGAGGTCGAAAAAATCCGCTTGGCCCAAAGTCCTGGTAACGAAGCTTATAGGTCACTTCTTATAAAAGAGTTTAAAGTCGACCTTGGTGACGATCGTGAGGAGCTTCTTCAGCTACGAATGGCGCTAGATAAAGACGGGAATTTTCTTAAATTTAGTTTTGCCAAGGATCAGGGGAATCTCGCCAACTACTCCTGGGTCCATCATGATGGGCGTGTCGTCTTACGAAACGGTTCGGGTGACGTTGTTCTTGAGCTTGATATGCGCTCATTTAATCGAGAGGAAGGACTTGTTGTTGTTCGCCATCCAAAGGAGAATGGCCTAGAAAATATTGAGCGTAGCTACTTTCGTTTACGAAGAGATGATTCTAGTACTCAAGGCTGGCGTATCTATCCTTATACGACTCAACACTTTCGTGAAACTGTGATCCGAAATGGTGTTGCTCTCACTAGTGGTACAGCAGGACATACCCCTGTTATTCAACTCAATGGCAGTGAAATTGCTTTTCCTCGTATAAACCTCACTTCTTTTCGAGAGGAATACCCTTATGAAAACTTAACGGATCAGCAATCACAGAAAATTGAATCAATTTATAATCAATGTATGGGTGAGCGCCTGAGCTTTATCTTTGAGGAGGAACGCTCTGGTGTAAGTGTGTCAGGAGATTTTGATCGCGATCAGGAAGTGATTTGTATCAGAAAGGCTAGACTTGAAGGGATGGCCCTCATCCTTGATGATGAAATCAAGTCAAAAGAACTTGCCCTTGAAGTTTCTGATCAAGTTCACGACAATCTCAGATCTTGCTTGGTTCAAAATGAATTGGCCAATCTTCAGGAAGGCTTTTTCAGCTTTAATTATGGCAATCTCTTAGACCGCACTTATCCCGATCTAAAAGAACAGAGTGTAAAGTGTTTTGCTCAAGCGCGAGCCTTGGCCTTGACTGCCCAAGTTAAAAAGAGAATCTCTGGTAATGGAATTATTCAGGAGCAAATGGACAATGAGCGCACGCGAAATCTTCTATGGCAAAGTGTGGCCCAGAAGCTTGAGGGAAATTGCTTAACTGTTGTAACTCCAGAAAACTTAGACAGTTGTCTCGATTACGCTGATCTTCTCATTGAGGAGAACCTTTTCTTAGCACAAACCTCTTTGCACTTGAGTCATCTCTATCCCGAGGATAGGGCAGCCTATGGTGACAAGCGCTTACAAATTGTTCAGGAGCTACGAGAGTGTCGCCAAGAAAATGATGTAGCGATTATTAGTGCCTTGCGCGCAGGAAGCTTCAGAGACCAGGAACTATCCGCCATCAAAAGAGTTGAGCTTCAATGTGCTCAGAAAGTGACTCTAAGTCTGGCCGACCTCAGTTCTCAACAGCTCTTTAGGCAAGGGCTTCAACGTATGGGAAGCACTGGCGATGATGAAGGCCTTCTTCAAGGAGAAGTCTTTGATCGCTCCTTATTGGCCTTTCGTACTTGTCTTGAAGAGTCGATTAACGATGAAGAGGAGCTTTCTCACCTTATTGGTAAGATATCTTACTACCAAGAGTCTTGTTTGACGGAGGGGCTTATGCCGCTCTCGCGCCAAAAGCTTAAGAATCGTTTTTCAGAGCTGGTGCAAGACTATGGCTTCTTGGGCGAAGAGAGGGACTTAGAGGCCCTCAATGAAAAAGCTGATCGTCTTATCAATAGAGAATTAGAGCTTTGGGATAATGTTTCTCATTATCAGCGTATAGAAGATGCTCTCCTTGAGCCCTTCTATGGGCTCATGTTTATTGAGCATCTTGACCGCTTAGAAGAGGGGCTTGATAGTGATGATCGACCAGAATTTCGTCGCTTATTAGGAACCTTATTAAACGATAATTCTGCTCGTCCCCTGCGTCTTAAGGTGAAGCGCTTCTTTGATCAGATCAGTCTAAACTCTCAAAGGGGGGATAGACCCAAGGAAGAGTACTTAAGAGTTGCCTTGAATGACCTTTTAAAACAGGTGCATCTCAAGAGCTTTCCCCTGCGAACCTCTAGAGAGATTGCAAGTGAAGTTTTGTTGGAGGAGGATGCTCAAACTTTATCCTCTCGTGTTCATCAAGAAAGTGAGCAGTGTTGGCAGGACTATTCGCCTAATAATCGAGAATCTCTTGCTCGCTTTTACCGCCAATGTGAAAAGAAGCGCCAGGCAAATGTTGCTCTTGAGCTTTTTAGGAGAAGAATGGAGCGCCATGTGGCAGGCTTCTTTCCTTTAACTTCAAATCGGGCAAATAGAGTATTGACTCCTATTCAGTATATTGAATCCTGCTTTGAAGGAGTCGATCCTTATAATAATAAAGATCTTACTAGCTTTGAAAAACTGATCGAAGGCTGCTTAAGAGTGGCGGAACTTGATATTAGCTACAATATTTCAAATGCAAAGATTGATAGCTATAGACCGCTTCTTAGTAGAAGAGGTTATCACGATGCTGTAACGGCCTATTGCTATAATATTATTTTTCATCACCTCTCTGATGGGGACTCAAAGATTCCTCGAAGAGGAGATTATGAGGGAGCCTATCGCGACCTCACCAAAATGCAGCAGTCACAAAGAAGTCGTCTCTCGTTTGAGGGATCCCTTCTGCGCTACTTTCAAACGGAGACCCTGCATGAGCAGGAATTTTCTGAAAACGATCAAAGGCAAATTTTTGGTCTGGTAGAGACCTTCGCGGCCAATGATGAATTTGATCAGAGCTGGTGGAATGACAAGCTCGCCCATTGTGAAAAAGGGACTGACGATTTTATTAATATTGGTTTTAGAGAGTATGTCATCGAGTCAATTCCTGCGCTGTCTTTTAGTAATTCAGATGATCCCAATGCCAATTTGATGAGGGATTTTCTCGACTTCGAGCTTGTAGAAGGAATTCTCTCTTATAAGAAAGCCTTTGAAGAAAAGCATGGACGCAACCGCCTTGATCTCGGTGGGCTTATCCCTTCTCAAAGAACAGTTGACCCTGAGCTCGGAGTAACGGCCTTAACGAATTTTATCGAAGTCCTAGGTGACTACCTCAGTAAAGGTTTTATTTTTGATGAAGAGGCCATGAGAACCGAGCTGATTGTATTTCAAAGTGAACTTAAGGCCTTCTTACGTTGGTCAAGTGAGAACCCAGAGCGTCTTTCCATAAGTGAGGCGATGGAGTTTTTTCAAGAATCAAAGTTAGCTGAGCACCTGACCTTGGCCGTTGTTGCCGAATCGACTTATGACAAATTTCAAGAAGGCATTGGCG
>JAUIBX010000175.1 GCA_030427595.1 Bacteriovoracia bacterium
ATTATTTCAGATGCCAGTTGAAAGAAACGAATTAGATGACCGCGTTGTGATCCGTGACAGCGAAATCATCCTGCGCTCCTATGGTCTGCCCATGGTCTTTTGGGGCTACCTTCTCGCCCTGTTGGCCGTGATTTTCTTTATGATTTTGGCGATCAAAGGACCTCTAATGGCCGTTCTTACTGGGGAAGACCGCCTTAACCAAGTCATAGGCCTTGCGGTATTGGCCCTGTTAGTTTTAGGCCCTCTGGTTCTCCTTGGCTTTTACTTCTACGAAAAAGAAATTCATAAGCTTGGCCCCCAACTCACCGTCACTCACAAAGTCTTCTTTATCCCTTTGAAGAAGACCACCGTTGACCTCTCTCAAAGTGAATTGGAGCTTGAACACTTTCTTGACTCTCCCAATATGGCCGCCATGAAAAAAGAACATGGCATGGCCGGCTTTGAAAATCGCGGCTACTTCAAACTCGTCGTCAAGAACCCTCAAGGCAAGAGCATCCTCATCGATCGCAATGGTCGCCGCGGGGAGATGCGCAAGCTCAAAGAGCTCCTAGAATCCCACTAGGTACGTGGTACCTTTTGGGACAGTCCGCATAAAACTCTCTTAATGACAAAAATGTCCTATCGAGGAGTATTCAAACTTTCTCTTCCTTATGCCCCATACAATTCAAACTTCAGTTAAAATGAAGAATATGAAAGAAATCACTAAGAAATTGGCCAACACACTCAGTCCCAAAAGGTACCACGTACTTCTTATTTTCATATTCACCTTTGCCAACATTCACGGTGAAAAGAAAGATTACGCAAAAATGGAAGCACGATTTGTATTACATGAAGGAGGTCGAGGAGGCATCTCTTTTCAGCTCAAAGAAAACCCGTTGGAATTATACGAAATGCCTGATTTTAGTGCAAAAGTAGTTCATAAAATAATAAGAAATCAAGTTATTCAAAATAGTGATGATGTAATATCTTATGCAAATCTAAGAAGACTTTTAATCAAAGGTCGAATTCCTAATGGTCGTGGTACCGTAATTCCGGCATTAAAAAGAGAGGGCGACTTTTACTTAATCCAGTATGGTAGCGAGTTCTATTGGGTTCATAAAAACGATTTTATAGAAGTTATTTCTGTTGGAGAATATTATAAATCCAAAATTCAAAGAATATGGTTACACTTTGACAATTTAGAAGAAGATATCTTCTTTAAATCACCAGGGGGAGAAATTGTTAAAACTTCTGAGCTTAGAAAATGGAAAAAATATTTGATATACGAAAAAGCAATTCAGGCAACAGTTAATGACTTTACTGTTTTAAAAGATAGGCTTTATCTAAAGATTAAATTTGATTATTCTTTAGAAAAATATAAGGCAAATACTCCTGCCGATCTAAAAAAAGAAAGGACTTTGTGGTTTAGACCTTTTAACAAAGAAGGCTCTGCCAATAAAGGTTGGGGCGGATAAAGTGAAATCTAATTTTGTAAAAATCAGCGTAGTCTTTGACGCGGTTTCTGAAAAAGTACCACGTACCTTTTAGTCTTTTTTGTCGTCTTTCTTTTCGTCAAAGTCGGTGCGAAAGGTTTTAGGGCGTTTGCTGCCACCAGAGCCAGGGTATTTGCGCTCGTCTTCTCTTTCCCAATGCTTTTGCCAGGAATTTCTCTTCTCTTCTTTTTCTTTTCTGGCCTGATGGCGCTCTTGATGGATCGCCTTCACTTCGTCGGCCGAGCGTTTTCTTACAGGACTCTTTGGCTTGATGAACTTCTTATTCTTTTCAAGAGTCTTCTTGGCATCGGCCTTGGGATCATGGTTAGAGATGTCCACACTCACAGGACCAGTCACCTTGGTCTGACAGCTTAGGCGCTCTTTGGTGATATGAAAGACATTGCCGATAAGCTGAGTTTCTTCAAAGCTTGGCGAATTGATATTATCAGCGCCTTCAGTGATTTTAATGAGGCAGTCTGAACAACTGGCCACACCACCACAGCTTGATTTGACGTAGATCCCAGCTTCTCTTAGGGCCTGAAGAAGAGAAGTCTCCTCATCAACTTTGAGAACTTCTCCGTTACTTAATGTCACTTCGTGCTGGGTGCTCATAGCGGTCACATCACCTTTTCTTAATACACTCTAAATAGACCCTATCTAGATATGCCTCTTTAGCTTATTTTCTACGGTCTCAAGGACGGTCTTCTTAAAGGGCTTTAACATCAAAGACAGATCACACTTCACTTGGGCCTCATTGTCAGCAAAAATAAGCTCCAATGTGAAACCTTTACCTGTTGCCTTCATTTTGGTGTTGGGTTCGTCGTAGCTGATATCAGCTTTGACCTTCCACTTAGCAATATATTCAGGTGTGATGATGGACTTGGCCTCATTGTAGGCCTCTTCTTTTGTGCTGAGTTTGGAATAAGGAACACGTAAATCCATGAGTTTCTCCTCTTATTTAGTCCCTGTCGAACCAAAGCCACCGGAGCCTCGCTCGGTAGTGCCAAGTTCATTTTCTCTTATAAAGCGGGCCTGGTGAACCGGGGCCAAAACCAGCTGGGCCATACGCTCACCGTGCTCCACAATAAAATCTTCAGTGCCAAAATTCCCCATGATGATCTTCACTTCACCCCGATAATCACTATCGATGGTCCCTGGGCTATTCACAACCATGAGGCTTGTCTTCAAACTGAGACCAGAACGTGGTCTCACCTGAATTTCATAACCTTTAGGAATTTCCATAGCAAGGCCAGTGGGCACAAGGACCCTCTGACCAGCAGGAATCACCATGCCCTTCTCCCTCTGATCCAGAGGAAGAGAGGCACGAATATCGGCACCGGCCGCTTCCTCTGTCGCATAATGCGGCAAGGGAAGCTCGCTATCAAAGTGATCTAATGTGAGAACTTTAACTGTATGCATATGAACCTTAAGACTTCTTCTTAATTGGCTCAACAGCTTTACATGAAAGCTTCAGACGACCCATACGATCGACTTCAATCACTTTCACTTTAACAGTGTCACCTTCAGCAAGGTACTCACCGACATCATTCACTCTATCATCCGAAATTTCTGAAACGTGAACAAGTCCACTTACACCGGGAACGATGTCAACAAAAGCGCCGTACTCTTTAAGAGTCACAACTTTGGCGTCGTAAACACTTCCCACTTCTGGTCCGTTGATCTGAAGGTTGATGAAAGAGATACAGTCTTTGAGAACTTGAGTATCAGTTCCAAGAACCTTAACTGTTCCGTCTTCTTCAACTTCCATCGTAACGCCGAAGTCTTCTTGAGTTTGCTTGATATTCTTCCCACCAGGACCAATAAGAGCACCGATTTTATCAGTTGGAATCTTAGTGGTTTCAATACGAGGAACACCGTCTTTAAACTCAGCTCTTTCACTTGAGATCGTCTTGGCCATTTCACCTAAGATATGAAGACGACCATCACGGGCCTGTCCCATCGCCTTTTCTACGATTTCACGGGTTAGACCAGTGATCTTAATATCCATTTGAATTGCCGTTACACCTTCAGTTGTCCCAGCTACTTTGAAATCCATGTCACCAAGGTGATCTTCGTCCCCTAGAATGTCCGTAAGAACTTTAAAGCGGTCACCTTCAGTAATGAGACCCATGGCAATCCCAGCGACAGGGGCCTTCAAAGGAACACCAGCGTCCATAAGCGCCATAGAGGCCGAACAAACAGAACCCATTGATGAAGAACCATTTGACTCAAGAACCTCACAAACCACACGAGTTGTGTAAGGAAAGTCTTCAGGCATAACAGCTTTTACACCACGCTCAGCAAGGTTACCGTGACCGAGTTCACGACGACCAACACCTCTAACACCACGAGCTTCCCCTACTGAGTAGGGAGGAAAGTTGTAGTGAAGGTAGAATTTGTCGTAGTTGATACCTACGATTCGGTCACTCATCTGCTCACCAGAAGATCCACCGATAGTCACAGCGGCCATCACCTGAGTTTCCCCTCTTGTGAAAAGAGAAGAACCGTGTGGAGTAGCAAGGACTGAAGTTTCTGTTTCAATGGCACGGACTTCATCAAGTTTACGACCACCGATACGCTTTTCCTCGTTAAGGATGTCAGCTCTCATCATGTTGTACATGAGTTCATCAACACCTTTATAGGCCTCTTTTCCGAAGCTATCGTCTTCAGTCAGACCAAAGGCCGCAGGATCTGCTGCCATGGCCTCTTTAACTTTTGCTTCAAGAGCTCTGATGGCCGCTTGTCTTTCCATCTTGTCGACAGTTGAAATACAGGCACGAGCATCAGCAGCATAATCAGCTGTGATCTTGTTCACCATAGTTTCATTGGCCGCAGCGGAAACAAATTCGCGCTTAGGCTTACCGGCCTCCTCACGAACTTTATTCATAAGAGTGACGTATTCTTTGATATTGTCATGAGCAAACCAGATGGCAGCAAGAACTTGATCTTCAGGAACGATGTCTGCTTCACCTTCAACCATAAGAATAGCATCTGAAGAGGCCGCTACAGCGATTTCCATGTCAGACTCTTCCCACTGGGCTTGAGTGGGGTTAAGAATGAATTCACCACCAATTCGACCCACTTTACAAGTGCCGATAGGGCCATTGAAAGGAATATCAGAAATAGTCAACGCAGCTGAGGCACCAAGCCCAGCGAGAACTTCAGGGTCTCCCCCTTCTGGGTTGTAAGAAAGAACCGTACAAGAAACGACGGTGTCAAACATATAGCCTTCTGGGAAAAGAGGACGAAGAGGACGGTCGATCAAACGAGCATTGAGAGTCTCTTGATCGGTTGGACGGCCTTCACGCTTTCTAAAACCACCAAGGAATTTCCCTGCGGCATAAAACTTTTCAGTGTACTCAACAAGTAGAGGAAAGAAATCTTGTCCGTCTTTAACTTGTCTTGCAGAACAAACAGTCACAAGAACCTGAGTTCCTTCACAGTTCACAAGAACTGAACCATCTGCTTGCTTGGCCATGCGGCCAGTTTCAATTGATACTTCTTTGCCACCATAAGTAAGTGACCATACTTTTTTGTTTTCGTTCATGTACGAAATCTCCTTAAATAGGTTTCCCTTAAACAAAACGGGGAAACCTGTAATTAATAATGTGGACGGGATGCCTACCTTAAGACCAGCTCCACAAACGAAAGTTGAGCTGAAATCAAAACAAGGATGTCTGGATGAGCCTTAAGGATGGATTCAAAGAATATTTCAAAAGTTAAAAGCGGGTGGCCTACCTTTAGCTCTTCAAATATCCCTTGATCCTATTAAGCTTCCTATCCGTCTAAAATTATAAGACTAAATGTCTTAGTTGTTAAACCCAAATTGGGCATAAAAAAAGGCTCCCGAAGGAGCCTTTCGTTAATTACTTTCTTAGTCCAAGGTCCTTAATAAGTGACTTATAGGTCTCTTCGCTGTTGCTTCTCATGTACTTGAGAAGTGAACGACGACGACCGATCATCTTAAGAAGACCACGATTTGAGTGGTAATCATGCTTATTTGCACCAAAGTGCTCTTTGAGACCATTGATACGCTCAGTCAAGATGGCCACTTGAACAGCCGTACAGCCAGTGTCCTTCTCTCCTGCACCGTATTTGGCGCCATAAGTTTTTACGAGGTTTGCTTTTACTTCAGATGTAATCATGTTTAACTCCTACAAACCCACGCCACAGCCTCTCAAATTGTGACCATATGCGGGGCGAAAATCGTTTAAGTAGCCGGAAATTTACCTAAGATACTGGCCCATGTAAACCTTTAAATTTTTGAGTAACCTTTCTTCAATTTGACGCACACGCTCTCTACTGATGCCATATTCATCGGCGATACTTTGAAGGCTGGGAGGCACTTCGCTAAGTAGGCGTTTTTTAAAGATATCCTGATCCCGCTCCTTAAGACCTTCAACGAAGTCCTTTAGGTGCTCTTGTAAAAGCTCTAGGGACTGACCTTCCTCAACAATATCTTCTGGTGTGGGACCACCATCCTCAAGGAATTGGGCATAGGTGCCCCCGCCTTGGTCACCGACGGGAGTGTCAATGCTGACCTCACCACCACTTTGGGGATCAAGACGACGATCCATAGTCACCACGGCCTTTTCACTAACATCGAGATTTTCAGCAATCAGTTTGGTATCGGGCTTAATGCCTTGGGCCTCAAGACGGCTCTTTTCTTTCATCAAATTAAAGAAGAGCTTCTTTTGCTCATTGGTGGTGCCAATTTTAACCAGGCGAAAGTTATCTAAAATAAATTTCAGAATATAAGAACGGATCCACCAGCTCGCGTAATAGGAAAGCTTGGCTCCCCTCTCTGGATTATATTTAGAGACGGCCTTCATCAGACCGATATTGCCTTCTTGAATGAGATCCATAGTATTTTGCCAGGCCGTGCGGTATTCCATGGCGATTTTAACTACTAGCCTGAGGTTAGAAACCACTAGCTTCTTGGCCACCTGAACATCACCTGTCTCCACAAGGGCCTTAGTAAGCGCCTTTTCCTGATCTTCAGAAAGAAGAGGATAGCGGTTTATTTCGCGCATATAGGCCGACAGAGGATCTTTACCCTTTTGATCGTAGAGGCCAACTTCCTTACCAGACTCTAAGGGAATGAGGGCCTGAGAGATTTTTTCAATCTGTTCTTCAAGCTCTTCTATGACTTCTTGATCTTCTTTAGAATTGACCTCGATGACGATTTCTTCGTCATAATCCTTTGTTCTCTTAGAGTCTTGGGATGCCCCCTTATCACTTTCAGTGACCTCGGGACCGAGGACTTCACCTTCTAATGATTGGGGCTTTTTCTTGGCCATGGGAACTCTTCCTTATCGAGACTCTGTGGTCTCCTCGTAAAAGTGCCTCACCTTAACATGTTTGGGGTTTAAGCTCAAAGGCGTAGAGACCTTAACTTTTGTAGGTCACTGACAATAGTGCCTTGATTCTTCTTTATTTTAAAACTATCCCTAATATGGCGAAGAGCAAAAATTCCATAATTAAGGTAGACAGGGATTTCCATAAATCCCTCTTGTGGTCCGACAAAGAAGTTGCCCTCATAAGTAACCAACTGATCCAGTAATTCTTTTACCACCAACCTATCTATTTTTTGAGTTAGAGGAACGACGGGATAACTCTCTACTAATAGCTCCACCTGATCCTCCACCATTTTTACAAAGGGAATCATCACTCTTTCAGCTTTTTTCACATCGGTACTCGGGTCAATATCTTTCCACTCTCTTCTGGCCCATTTAAGAAACTTCTTTGAAAACTTAAGGTTCATGCGTGTTCTAAGCTTGCCCACAATACTGATGACCCGATCAAACTCCCCTTGATTGATATCAAGCTCAACTGAGAATTTCGGGGTGATCCTTCTAAAGTAGAGACTACTAGGCACCACCTGAATTTTGAGGGGCTCTTCGTAGGCCAGACCTTTTTGATAGTTCTTCTTTTGAGACTTCGCCCATTGATCCCACAAGAGATCAAGGGAGCTGCGGGCCACATCTTGAAGGTCACTAAATTTGGGGAGTTGAACGAGAAAATCGGGAACTCCCGTTTCAAGGGCCATCATCTGACCTACCATCAAGTTTTGTTCATCAAAGGTCATGCTCTTAATCTTCTTGGCAATCTCCGGCACCTGATTGCGAATCTTATAATCCGCATCCCTAAAATCATTGCAATAGAGCCTTTCAAAGTCATTTTTAATACTGACAGAACCAACACTTCTTGGTGTGCGGCTTAAGAAGGCCTCACTTGACGTGCGTCTACAGATGAGATTTTGACAACTAATTCTTTTTGCAAACTTATCGCTTTCAATACCCGGCTTGGCCTCATCATCAAACCAAGTGAGGGACTCACCAGCA
>JAUIBX010000358.1 GCA_030427595.1 Bacteriovoracia bacterium
AAGAAGAAGGACTACGTACCCGGAGGAGGTCCCTTTCAGGAGCCTGTGCCCTTTGAGGAAAATCGTGTCACCAGTTCTCGCCACCGTTATGAGTTTGCTCGCCTTATTGATCGCGAGGACCCCGATCTCTATATGGGTTCGGCGACTAACGGCTGGCTTCTTGAGGCCATCAAAATGTCGCGCAAAATAAAGCGCCAACGTAAAAAGGTGGAAAATATCCCCATGCTCTTTTTTCAAGCGGGCAAAGAAGAGTTTAGTAAAGATAAACGCCAACAGAAATTTTGTAAGAAACACCCCAAGTGTAATCTTATCCGTTTTGAAAAGGCGAAGCATGAAATGTTTCAAGAGCGCGATGAAATTAGAGATGATGTCATTGCCAATACAAAAAGTTTTCTAGGTCCCTTTAATTAAGAGAGGTTTCTTGTGCAAAAAATTTCATTCATCACCTTAGTAAGTTTCTGCCTTATTCTTATTGCTTCATGTGGTAGTGGCCCTAAAAAATCTGCAACAAAGAACGAAGAAAAGGACCAAGCAGGTGAGCTTTTAGAGATTGGCCAAATAGGTTCGGCCCAAGAAAAGGATCGTCAAAAACGCCTCAAGTTCCTCACGAGTGCCCTTATGGAAAAGAGAGGCGAACTGCAAAGGATGCAACAAGTAAAAAAAGAAAATGGTGAAAATAAGAAGGCCGCTTTGCAACAAGAGATTTTGACTAATGAAGTTCTTCTTCTTGAAGCGGAAAAATATGGCCTAGAAGAAGGCCTTATCCTACCGATTGAGAACTCTGCCCTTGAAAGTTCCCCATCTGAGGGTGAAGACTTGGATGAGAATATCTCTATAGACCTTTAACACCTTTTCTAACAGCTTTAATAAGTAGCCCCGCATAAAACGCGGGGCATAGCTCCTCAACAAATTGAAATTAGACAAATGGCCGCGCTCCACGCTACCATTTTCTGACACACAACCTTGAGGAGACATTTCATGATGCGATTGCTAACAGTGCTAGCGCTGTTTCTGAGTTCCAACATTATGGCCGAAGCTTCCTTTGAAGAGACTGTAAACCAGTTCTTTGGTGGCTTTAATGGCATTTATGCCCAATTTCTCTTTTGGCCAGTTCCCATCATCAAACTGCCCCTTATTCTCTTTATCATGGTGACAGGTGGTATTTTCTTTACCATTCGCTACGGTTTTCTCAACCTCACCATGTATTCCCACGCTATTAAAGTCGTTAAAGGCGACTTTGATCATCCAGATCATGAAGGGGATATCACTCACTTTCAGGCCCTCACCTCGGCGCTTTCAGCCACTGTTGGTCTCGGTAATATTGCTGGTGTGGCCGTGGCCATTTATGCAGGTGGTCCCGGAGCTGTTTTTTGGATTTGGATTGTGGCCTTCTTTGGTATGTGCATGAAGTTCTCTTCTTGCACCTTTGCCCAGCTCTACCGTACTAAGGATTCAAAAGGTGGCATGCTTGGCGGTCCTATGGTTTATCTTAAAGAGGGTCTCGCTGAAAAAGGTCACCCTAAGCTTGGAAAGTTCCTGGGAACCTTCTTTGCCATCATGACGATTATGGCCTCCTTTGGTGGT
>JAUIBX010000176.1 GCA_030427595.1 Bacteriovoracia bacterium
AGAACTGAGATTATACCACTTGCTTTTTTTGGCATAGAAGAAATCATTGTCGACTTCTTCTAAAGGGAGAGTGAGGGCGTCTTTTTGGGCCGTCCATGTAATGAAATAGGGTAAGTTTTGGGGATTGTTTAGCATAGGCTTAGCCTAATATCTTTGAAGTTCTTATCCTCTCTTGGGCATCCCCGCCATAAGTAGAACTCTAAAGTGTCATGATTAAAAACACCGCCACCACAAGTGGTAGATGGGTCTTGAGCACCTGATTGAAAGTGACCGCACAGGGATTTAGGGTAGCCTGTATGGTCTTGGAGGAGGGCGATTAGATCTTCTGAGGTTTGAAGGCCGTCTTTCATTTGCTCTAAAAGCGAGAAACGTTCATGACTTGTTGAGTTTTGTGAGAGCTTTTCTTCTATATTTTGGAGCTCTTGGGTAAGGCAGTGGTTGGTATGGGTTATAACGCCCTTCTTGGAACCCTCAATTTTTGAGGCCATAAATTTTTTGGTGGGGCTCGCCTCCCAGTGCTCAAAAGACTTTCCATCACTTAGAAGGTAGTTATGAGCTCCTGTGAAGGGGGTCTTCTTCATGAGATCTCTCATGGCCTTCATGTTATTTTGAAGAAGACAGTTTCTTATAAAGGCAGGCCATAAGACACCAGGTCTTGCGTCAGTGGTATTCATATTATTTACACCGACAAAGAGACCTTTAGAGTTGGCCCCCATCATGCCTAAACAGCCAACGAGGGAGAAAGCAATCCAATCTCCAGGCCTCTCTATTGTGCATATATAATTTTTTGCCGTTGAGTGCATATCCCATGTTTGACCAGAGACATGCTCTTTTTGAGAAAACCCAACTGTCGAGCAGCCTTCCTCGGGGAGAGTGATATCCCTAAAGTCAGTATAGTTATTAAGGATAACTAAGTCGCTTATAGGGATCCCTGCACCCTGGGATATACCTTGTAACTCTTGAGATTCTAATGGGAATTCCTTTTGGGTGACTTCCCATTGTTCTTTGGCCAATGCATTAAGCTCGCCAGAAAGATGGGGTGATCTTTCCAACATGAGGTTTTTCCTTATGGAGGCCAATTCATGTATGGCCTCTTTAAAGGATTCACCGTGCTCTCTGCCAAATTCCAGAGGGTCTTTGTCCTTGTGAAAAATGAGTTGTGGGAATTGGACGTCCATACTTACCACTTAAAAGTTTTCAATGAATCGTTTCATGCTCATGTAGCTTGGATCGACAATAAAGTGATTATTCCATGCCTTGAAGTGAGCTCTTAGACTATGGGGAACATTGCCTTTGATAAAGCCTTTGCCATCCTGAATCTCATATTCAACTGCGATTAACTTATCTAAAAGATCTTTGATTTTCTTATCAAAGGTTTTGATAGTGTCGAAGTAATCTTCCTTGTTAGTAAGTAGCTCATCAACCCCTTTATGGTAACTGGCAAAAGAGTGCTCATCTCCGTCCCATGTTGAAATCATCATGAGTGGCTTTGAAACAAAGAGCTTCTCTTTTAAGAAGACAATTCCTGCTTGCCCACCAAGAAAAGCAAATCCGCCATCTGGACAAATGTCTTGGTCATTACTAGCAAAGAAGCTTTTCTTGTGAAAGGCGAATTGCTGTGCAGCTGTTTCATTGTAGATGACGGGAATTTGATGTTCTTGGGCAAGCTTTTTTAAGGATGCAAGAAAACTTTTAGAAACTTTCTTCATATTGGATTGAAGCATCGGCTCAATCCAAATAGAGTTAACTTTTTCTGTTTCTATTGCCTTTTGCAGTTCCTTTAGAACCTTAGACTCATCATTACTACTAGGGTCATTAATCAATACACGTGGAAAGAATGTTTCCTCATTATTTGCTGATAAAGTCCTCGATAAGAAACTACCGCTGCCAAAGAAATGATTCTTAAAAGTGAGAACTTTTGATTCTTTATCAAAGGACTCATGGTTATAAACGATAGACTTAAAAACTTTGTCTACACACTCCGATTGACCACTTGCCGTATAGCCATGTTGAAGTTCCTTGGGGGCAAGCTTTAGAATATATTTAACATGTCCTAGGAAGTTTTCGCTGACAAAGTTTGATAGACATACTTTATTCGTTATATAGGGGAGTTGACCTTTCATGTAGTCAATATCTAGGCTTTTGGCCTCAACGAGAGAATCCCTTCTGCCACCAAGTGGATTAATATTGTTATCCCAATTTAATGGCGTTTCATAGTAAAGAACATCCCTAAATTTTTCAAAATCAGGATAATCTTCTCTTAGGTGGAGTTGCTCAATACTTCCAAGGGACAGGTTTATATTGAGCATTGATGCGGCTAACTTATCACGGTTTCGACCTTTTATCGACTTCATGCCTTTGATCATGGCCAAATAGGTTAGGGCATACTTTAAGAAACGACCAAGACCTAATGAGGCATATTCTCCTCTCACTGTAGTATCGATCATATAAAGAACTTTATCGTCATTAAAGTCCGGGTCTTGCCTGATTCCTCTTTCAAGGGGGTGATCTTTTAAATTACTAGAAAAGGCAATTGATGCCAGGTGATCACCGTTATGAAAACCAAGACAAATACCATTTGGTGATTCCGCACAGACTTTGAACCTTTCAATGGAGGTCTGGCGAGTGGGTTCATAGACTTCTTTTTGAAGGGCGTCGATGTCACTCTTATAGTCATTGAAGTTTTCGCCATTAATGACAACAAGCTTTAGGTTCTTCGCTTTTTCATCTGATAAATAGTGCTTTTTAAAGAAAGATTCTAGCGTCGCAATACCTTCTTGGTAGGTAGGAAGTGTACCTTGGACGCTTTTAAGTCTCGCCTCCAGCAGAAACTCCTGCCATGAAGTGGTCTTTGTTAGTGGTCTTGCGACAGTTTCTGTCTTTCCAGAGAACTTACTTTCTGCCTTATTAAAGATTTCTGACGAAATCTCATCGAGCCTATCAAAGAGAAAATCGATATCTTTGGTGCTAAAACTAGTATTGAGTCTGAATCTTAGGGTTTTTGCTCCTGCAGGGTAGTAGAGTAGGCCATGGTGGAACCTTTTAGCGATGAAGGCATTTGTCGTTTCGTTGTCCTTTAAGTCAAAAGCAAAACTTAGTCCCATGGCCCGAGGACGTGAGAGTTCAGATTCATATTTTTTGACGAGTTTCTCTAGCTTGGCCTGGGTGTATTTCTCAATATCGAAAATGCGAAGCTTTGATTGGTCTAGGGCCAAACCATGGTAGTAACCTCTGATGAGGGATGCCGCTTGGTACTGTTCTTTTTCCTCTAGTAAATTCTTTTTCAAGCTGTGTGGGCTAAGAACCAGACCAACTTGAGCTTTTTTGGCGCATACGAGGTAGTCGGGGTTAAGCTGGCGATTGTTTTGATCATGAAGGCAAAATTGGCGATGCCAAAAAAACTCTCGACCTAAGTGAAAGCCTGTCTGAACTTCATCATGAATGACGGCGACATCAAAAGAGCGCGCCATCAAAAGGAGACCAGTATGGAAGCGGTCTGACGAGTAACGGTCTCCCCCCTCACATTGCATAGGCTCAATTATTATAGAGAAGATTTTTCCACTCATGAGCTTTTCTCTGACATCCATCAAGCAATCAATTTCTTTTTTGAGAATATCGTCTTTTTGCCAATCTTTAGGAATGGTAAGTTCCTTTTGAGTGGCCTGGTCCCAAAAATCTCGCCATCCTTCCGGGTACTTTTGATTGATTTCAGCGCCGGGGAGTTCTGGGTAGGTGGAAAATTCTGTTTCATAGCCTGGCCACTGAAATGGCTCTCGCTTAGTCTTATTCCAGGTAGAAAAAAGGCTAATAAGCATCCTTCCATGAAAGGAACCTTCAAAGGCCAAAACCTTGTGAGCCTCTTTGTTCTTTCTTCTTTCAAAAGCATAACCTAAGGCGATCTCGTTACTTTCTGCTCCTGAGTTGCAAACGGTCATGTCCAAGCTCTTCCAACCTGTTTTTCTTAAGAGAAAAGTATGGAAGGCGTCTTTTACTTTTAGGAACTGAGGGTCGTTAGTGTTGTTGGTCCATGCAGCTAGGTGATGACCTGTTCCCATAAAAACGCTAGGACTAAAGCCAAGGCCTAAGGTCGCAATTTGGCTGGCAGCGTCCATAAGGTAGTGAGTTTGGTTTCCTGAGGTTTCTATTCCCATGAAAGGACCGTGATTATTATTAAGCTCTGTTAAGTAGGTTTTCTTTTCAGCGGGAATGAGATCGTTTTCATAGTATTGGGCCAGCTTCTCTGAAGCATAGCTTTGATCATTTTCATTAATAAGTGTGATTTCCATAAAATATTCCTAGTGAGAAAAAATTCTATCTTTTAAAAAGTTCTGGTACTTGACCCCCATGTTTTCCATCATCATGGGAAACATTGAAATGGGAGTATGCCCAGGAAAGGTGTTTATTTCATTAATTAAGGGAGTTCCCTCTTGATCGAGAAAGAAGTCTATTCTTGCGAGGTCCTTTAGCCTCAGAATCTTAAAAGCTTCTGCGGCCATACTCCTTATTTTTAATATTTGCTGGTCAGTGAGGCCTGGAGCTTCTACCAAGGTTTGGGTCTTACTGTCTTCGGCATATTTTTCTTTGTAATCATAAAAGCCATCCGGGCATTTAATTTCACCTGGAGCACTTATGTGCACTTCGTTTTGAAACTCAAAGGCAGCAACTTCAAGCTCTCTGCCTTTAATGGTTTTCTCCGCCAGAACAACAGGACCATACTTAAAAGCTTCAGTCATTTTAGAGGAGAGCTCTTGGAGATTAGTCACATGGTAGCAGCCCACTGAAGACCCTTGATGAGCGGCCTTAAGAAAGATGTCTCCATTATGTTTTGAAAAAAAAGAGCTTAGCTCTTTTTGAGAAGCCTCATTATCATTTGTGAAGACCTGGTAGGGACTATTGGCTATACCTGTGTGATCCAACCAAATTTTTGTTGATGCTTTATTGAAGCACAGGATACTGGCTTCAGATCCTGCCCCTAAAAAAGGGAGTCCCATCATTTCAAAAACAGCTTGAATTTGGCCATTTTCTCCCGGAGGGCCATGAATACATGGAATAGCATAATCAAGAGGGATAACTTCTTGAGTGGACCTGTTAAAAATTTCTCCGGCCTTTCTTAGTTCGCAGTCCTCTCCATTGTGATTGGTTCTGCGGCCGTCTTTCTCAATACATAAGTAATGAGTTTTTACCTCATCTATTAGGTTAAGTTTTGACTCAAAGTATTTGGCAGAAATGAGAGAAATATCGTGTTCACTGCTGCCACCACCACAAATGAGGAGGATGTTTTTTTGGGTTGTTGTCATCATCTTTCTTTGCTCAGTTTATTGAGCTTAATGATAACAATGAACAGCGTGTTATAGCTACCAATTCATAGGGCTTGATGGGACTTTGGAGGCCTTAGGAGCGAGCGAAAATTTGCTTTTGACTAACTCTTTCTTAGGGCCTCTGGAATAAGGTCTTTGTTGAGTTCAGCAAAGTTTTCTTTTAGTTCACTTGTGCTAATTGAGGTGGCAAATTTAGCTCCATAAGACCTAATGCTTACACTGTCATTTTCCATTTCCTTGTCACCAATCACTAGCATGAAAGGAGCCTTAGACTTTTGAATTTGACGTGTTTTATACCCCATGGACTCATTTCTATCGTCGACTCTAACGCGGTAGCTAAGGTCATGAAGCTCTTTGTATAGCTTTTGAGCATATTCTAGGTGGTTTGCATTATTAACAGGAACGATGACGGCCTGTTCTGGTGCTAACCAAAAGGGGAATGCCCCACCAACATGCTCAAGATAAACACCAATAAACCTCTCTAGGGAGCCAAGTAGTGCTCTGTGAATGACTACTGGACGCGACTCATGACCGTCCTTATTTGTGTATTTTAAGTTAAAACGCTCTGGAAGTTGAAAGTCCAGCTGAATAGTTCCAAGCTGGTGGTAACGATTGAGGGCATCTGAGATCTCAACATCAATTTTCGGGCCATAGAAGGCTCCGTCACCTTCTTTTATAGAGTACTCATGACCGCTCGCCTCAAGTGCTTGCTTGAGTGCAGATTCCGCTTTATCCCAAGTGGCATCGTCACCAGCTTTTTTCTCAGGTCTTGTTGAAAGATTGACTTTGATATTTTTAAATCCAAAGTGCTCGTAGCAAATGAAAAACATTTCCATGAGTTTTTGAATCTCAGCTTGAATTCCGTCCATCTCTATAAAGATGTGAGCATCGTCCTGACAAAAAGTTCTCACTCTTGTGAGTCCAGCAACCGCACCTGCTTTTTCATAGCGGTGAAGGCGACCAAAATCAGCATAGCGCAGAGGTAAGTCACGGTAGCTGTATTTGTAATGGGCAAACATCAGCATGTGACACGGACAGTTCATCGGTTTTACAGCATATTCTCTGTCATCAATATTGGAGAAATACATATTCTCTTTATAGTGGTCGTAGTGGCCACTCGTTTGCCATAGGTCAGAATCAAGTACTTGGGGTGTGATCACTTCATCATAACCATATTCACGGTAAACTCTTCTCATGAAGTCCACGAGCTGATTATAGACCATGGCCCCCTTAGGCATAAAGAAGGGAGAAGCTGGAGCAACTCTTTCAAAGTGAAAGAGCTCAAGTTCCTTACCTAGCTTTCTATGGTCTCTCTTCTTGGCCTCCTCAATGAAATGAAGATGCTCTTTGAGTTGCTTCTTGTCTTTAAAGCAAGCAGCGTAAACCCTTTGA
The DNA here is from genome assembly GCA_030427595.1 of Bacteriovoracia bacterium. Lineage (GTDB taxonomy): Bacteria > Bdellovibrionota > Bacteriovoracia > Bacteriovoracales > Bacteriovoracaceae. The sequence goes on from JAUIBX010000176.1 coordinate 6,711, forward strand.
AGCATTTGGCGCTTTTCATCACCTCGCCAATAGGCGCCCGCTACATTTAGAAGCTTAAAGGCAATGGGGAGGTCTGAAGTTTTGTCGACGTGGGGTCCACGACATAGGTCAATGAATTCCCCTTGTTGGTAACAGGAGATTTCCTCACCAGCATCAAAGGAGTTGATGAGCTCTACCTTTAATTCCTGACCCTGATCTTTAAAAAAGGAAATGGCCTCCTCTTTTTCCATAACTCTACGTTCTATAGGAAGCTTTTCCTTGATGATCTTCTTCATTTCGGCTTCGATGGCCTTAAGATCTTCTTCTGTAAGCTTGTGGTCCATTTCCACGTCATAGTAGAATCCATTTTCAATAACGGGGCCTACCCCGAATTGGACCTGTTCATTTGGCCAAAGACGGGCGATGGCCTGGGCCATGAGGTGGGCTGAAGAGTGGCGAATGGTATCGAGATCAAAAGCTGCCATTTGGCCTCCAAGCTAGCGAAAATAGGTTAAAATAACGCTCTAACATAGCAATTAAACTGAGCGAAATCAACGTCTTATGGGTTAATTTTTACAAGGTTTTCTCAAAATTTTGACCTTAGCGCTTTTGACATGGTATGACGTTATAGTCGGTCCAAAAATCAGGTATTTGGGGAGAGGACCTTTTGGACATTAGGGAGATAATTTTATGAATGAAAATTATGAAACCATGACTGGCTTAAGCTCACCGGGTGAGAAGCCTTTGTTGTCCTTTGGTTTTCTGGCAGGAGAAGACCTATCGATCCCACCAGATAGAATTAATCAATACGAGGTAGGGCGTGCTTTCTATCAATTAGGAAAATTGCCCTACGACAAGTCAGACCTTGTAAAAGCAGAGAAGAACTTCATCAAAGCCTATCAGTGTACTGAAAGGCCTCGTGATACTTTTAGTATATTAAAGATTTTAGGTTTCCTTATCAGAATCGCTTCAGAAAAGCTTGAAGACGATAAGGCGAATACTTACATCCAAGAAGCTGAGGTCATCGTTGAAGAGATCACTTCGGCCTTAGGTAGTCTTAATGCCGAGTATTTCTACAATGTGGGAACG
>JAUIBX010000177.1 GCA_030427595.1 Bacteriovoracia bacterium
CTCAGAAGCCTGCGCCACCAAGACCTTGTGAGAAGTTATAATGTAGATGTTCGTTATAAAAACGAAGAAATTAAAAAAGAAGTCTTTTTCAAAAAGCTTAAAGCTGCTCTTGCCCACCTTGATAAGACGTTCACGGGTCAGAGTTTTATTGTAGAAGATGCTGATGAAGAGGCCAAGAAGAATAAGGCCTCCATCAGTAAAATGGCGCTCTATTGTGTCCTTCTCATTCTCCTGGTCTTAAGCTTGGTTTTAAACTCCCTCTTTCAACCCCTTCTTATTGGAGCGGCCATTCCCTTTGGTGTTGTGGGCGTGATTTGGGCCTTTTACTTTCACGGAGTGGATATCGACGTCATGGCGATTGTTGGCATTATTGGTATGGCCGGCGTTGTGGTCAATGACTCCCTTATCATGGTGGATACTGTTAATGGTCTTAGAGAAATGAAGAGGCGCTTTAATAGGCAAGTGATTGTCATGGGGGCCGTCACGCGCTTAAGACCAATTCTTTTGACAAGTATTACCACTCTAGGAGGTGTCTTTCCCATGGCCTATGGTCTTGGCGGCGATAGTGGTTTTACGAAGCCTTTGGCCTTATCCATGGGCTGGGGACTATTTCTTGCGACCTTCCTGACGCTCTTTCTTATTCCTGCCATGCTCAACATTCAGGCCGATATCATGGCCTTCTTTAGTAAGCATTGGCCCTTTAAAAAGAAGAAAAAGATCAAGGTCGAAATCTACAATCCCCCAAAGGTACGTGATACTTTTCCAGACGACGCGTCATTATAGGTTGGTGGCACCTCATTAGGTGCAGCACGTACTAACCAATTAAATTTTTCAGAATGTCTTCTTATCTGTATCGTTTAAGTATGTTTTTTACTTAATTCAAAGGGAGACATTTTGAAGAAAATCACCACCCTTTCTCTTGTTCTACTTTCTGGTCATCTCTTAGCTTCGGCGAATATTAAATTCCCTGGGCAAACGACCGAGGGTTTTGAAAACGTTAATAAAAGAAAAGAGTATAGCTACTACGGTTATCAAGACGAAAAGATCTGGCATGAGTTTGGTCGCCCTTTTTGGAGAAAGGAAAAGAAAGCTGCTGTTAAAGAACAGGTTATTAAGCAAACTACGACTGAAAAACGTGCCTCTACATTGAGAAAATTAAGTAAGACCTACAACCCCAAGACAAAGACCCTTACTCTTGATGTGAAATTTGAGCTTAACCGCGCCGATATCCAAACCTCTTACACAAATGAAATTGATCAGCTCGGTCGTGCTCTTAAAGAGAATAAATCGTTGGCCATTGAAGTACAAGGCCACACCGATACCACAGGTTCTCGTGCTTACAATATGGATCTTTCAAGCAATAGAGCAGATGCTGTCAGGGCCTATCTCATCAAAAAGTTTGATATTAAGCCCACGCGAATTATTTCTCGTGGTTACGGACCTACTCAGCCGATGACCAGTAATGAGACTCGCATGGGCCGTGAGCAAAACCGCCGCGTGGATATTAAAGTCATCAGATAAATTTAAACACTACGGCCTCGTTCTTTCCTTTCTTCTTTAAAAGTTAGATTAGGGAAGAGACCGTTTGAGCAATGTCTGGGGTCAGCTTATGATCGGCGCCCTCGACTGAGTGGTAGCTTCCCGTCATTCCTCTTTCAATAAGTTTTTCAAAGCGCTCCTTAGCGAGCGCTGTTTCAATAATCGTGTCCTGATCACCTTGTACGAGATGCATAGGAAAATGGGGCACCTCTTTCATGAGGTCTTCGCGAAAAGCACAATTAATTCCCACAACTCTCTTCACTGGAGCATACTGGTGATAATTTAAAGCGACAAAGGGAGCCAGGTAGCCACCTTGGGAGTAACCAATTATGGTGACGGGAACTTTCTTAGGATTAATTTCATGAAGCCATCCACCGAGAGTTTGTGAAGGGACTTTATAATCAATAAGAAAAGTATTTGTAGCTGCATGATAGAAATACCAAGCAAAGCCTTGCAGCAGATCTTCTGCAGTTTTGATTTCTTTGGCGAGAGGAAAGGCCTTGGGCATAGGGTAGAGACCATTGGGGGCGAGGATAGCAACTTTTTTATTTTCACTGGCAAACTTTTCTTCAAGGTGGCGACCTAGGCGGCGAAAGATTTTAGTGCCGTCTTCACTGTAGCCATGAAGGAGGAGGACGATCTCTTGATCGAGTCCATCATTTATAAGGGCCTCACTTAATTCATGAGGGCTAGTCGCTTCCTTGGCGCTTTTTGAGTTCGTTTGAATAAGAAATTGATGCAGGCCCTGCAGGTCTTGCTTTGGTTTTTTAAAGTCCATAAGGGCATTCTATACAGGAACGCCCAACATTGAACAGAGAAGGAGTGTCATCCCTGCCGTGAAAAGAGGAATTGTGAGGTTATCATCAATTCTAAGAGGGATCATTTCAAAGAGGCTGCCAATAAGGGCCACTAGGAAACTTAGAAGAATTACACTTCCGAGCATAATTTGCAGATAACTTGTCCACCAAAAGAAAACCAGAAAGGTTATCAATAAGCTGGCCGTAAAAAACGCCAACGATCCTTCAAGGGACTTATTTTTAACAACCTTTGTCTTTCCATACTTAATACCAATAATCGCCGATAAGGGATCGGCCACGGCCAGGGTATAGATGGCCACTAAGGCGACAACCTTAGGAAAGGAAATCAGGGTAAGAAGAACTCCCATAACATAGGGAACTCCTGCCGATTCTTTAAGTTGCTCTTCTGCACGAAAGAGGTATTTGTTAATGATTTTGATATTGCCTGAAAGCTCAGGATAATTGATGCGAATTTGCTCAAGGATATAAACTACACAGGCGCAAAATCCTAGAATATAAATGGCGCGAGAGTGAGTGAGAAGAAATTGATAAACGAGACCCACACTAATTCCCATACTGGCATGAAAGAGTCTTCTTGGAATTTGCATACTCTTACGTGTCGCCGTTGGCGCACTATCATTCTTAGTTTTAGGAATTTCACCGTTAGGTTTTTCTTGTGCTTGAGGTGAAAGAGTACTCTCATCACCTTGAGGGTGAGCATTTTGTATTTTTCCCATAGATTTTCCTTTGCCTATCTTATCGGTAGTAGGTGTTGGAATTTTGAGGGAAAAGCTCCTTAAAAAGAATTCTCTGGATTCTTAAGGAATTCGATCTCCTCAGGCGTAGACTCACGCCCAAGGACCTCATTTCTGTGGGGATAGCGACCAAATCGGTCAATAATTTTCTTATGTTTGATTTCAAAGTCGAGGTTGTATTCCAGACCTGGCTCACTAAAGAGTTCCATCGCCTCACGGTGAATGGCCTGAGACTCACTATGCATATAGGGCATATAGAGGAAGGCCCTCTTGGGCGCGGAAAGTTCTTGGTGAGCCTTTTGGCGAATGGCCTCTTGGGATAGGACGAGGGCCATGGAGTCCCAGGCAAAGGCCTTGGCGCTATTTCGATAAATTTGTCGAGAGAATTGATCAAGAACAAGGATCTCTGCTAAACGGCCTCGAGGTGTTGAGCGCCACTCTTCAAGCTCTCCCTGAGTCGCACTTCGATGGACCTCTCCAAATTTATCGGTAATGGCGCGATCGAGCTCGGTATCGGTGTTAAACCATTGTTCGGGTTTTAGCTCTTCAAACCAAAATCTTAAGACTTCTCTAAATTCCATGAGACCTCATTCCTTTCTGATGAGGTTCATTATACCACTTTGAGGATGGAGGGCACGACTTAGAGCAAATTACTTGGCGAAACTCAGATCACTTGGTTTAGTGGGCGTGCTGCTTGCTTGGCGCGCCTTTTGATCTCTCTTTCGCACAATACGGCAGTAGAGGTCTCTTTCCGGATTAAAAATAAAATCCAAAAGAAGCTTAGTCCAAGAGTTGTGTGCATATAGGTTATCGTAATACTCAGGTGCTAAGGCCTTAATCTTTGGCAGGTGAATCCATGGCACGCGATAAAAGTCATGGTGCTCATTATGATAACCAATATTGAATTGAATCTTATTGAGGGGGCCGTAATAACCATAGGTCTCTTGACCTTCTTTGTAGGTGTAATGCTCTTGTACCCAGCGGGCCCCGACTGGATGGAGGCCTACGCTAAAGAAACTTGAAAGAAAGATAAAACCTAGGGCCCAAGGACCAATGAAAGTGTAGATGGCCCAGTTTGTAGCGATGATAAAAACAATATTGATCATCACCCAACGGTCAAAGGTCTTACCTTTTTCAAGTTTCGCTGGACGAATGGCCTCAATAAGAAAGAAGCACAAAAACCACAGCGCCTTTCGCCACCAAATATTTTTAACGAGCCTGGCCTCCCAATTAAAGGCCAGGTCAGCATCATTTTCATATTCATTGAGGTGGGAGTGATGAAGAAGGTGGTAGGTACGAAAGCCCATGGCCGAAGGAAGGCCTTGGCCGATATTACAAAAGATGCCCCAGATCTTATTCCAAATTCTCTTTTTAAAAATAGCATCGTGACAGGCATCGTGAATGAGAACAAAGAGGGCGTGACTTGCGAGGGCCCCCACTGTATAGGCCAGACCAAAAATCCACCAGCCGTTGAGGTCGTAGTGCTCAATGGCCCAGCCTGTTCCCAGTAAAATGACATTTAAAAAAGTGATCCAAAAGGCCGTCATGGGATAAGGCTTCATCCACTTTTTGACTTCAGGATATTTTTTAAGAATCTCACGACTTCTTAGAGCGTGAGGGTTTTGTTCTGGGGTATAGGTAAAGTCTTGACGCATTGCAAAGTTCCGAAAAATACTGTCGTTATGGTTTGAGCCAATATAGGAAAGGCGTCTCAGTTGTGCAATACTACAAAGCCTCACTAGGGAATGATTTTCATGGGTAGAGTACGACAAATTCAGCTCCATAGACCTGGTAAAAATGGCCACTTTCGTCTGGTTGAAAGTGAGCTTAAGCCCTTAAAAAGTGGTGAAGTTCGCATCAATGTACACTACAGTGGCCTTAATTTCGCTGACGTCATGATGAGATTAGGCCTCTATCCCGATGCTCCCAAGGCGCCCTTTTGTCCCGGCTATGAAATTTCAGGTTTCGTTTCGGCCCTAGGAGTTGGAACAGAGAATCAGGGTCTCAAAGTAGGTGACCCCGTTATGGCAGGTCTCTACTTTGGTGGTCACGCAGATGTGGTGGATATCCCCCTATGGCAAGTGAGAAAAATCCCCCAAGGGACCTCTTTAGAGGAGGCCTGCGCCTTACCAGTTTCGGGTCTCACTGGTGATATCGCCCTTCATGAAATGGCGCGGGTTCGAAAAGAAGATGAGGTTATGATCGACTGCGCTTCTGGTGCTCTCGGGAAAGTCATGATTGAGCTACTTAAAGATCTTGGAGTTCAAAGTATTTGGGGCCTTACTTCTCAAAAAGAAAAGTTTGCTGTTATTGAAGAGCGTGGAGCTAAGCCTGTCTTAGATCATGAGTGGCAGGCGCCTCACTATGGTGCTGATGTTATCATTAATAGTCGTGGCGGGGAGAGTCTTTTACGCCACCGTAAAACTCTTAGGCCTTTAGGCCGTATGGTGTGCTTGGGCGCCTCGCATATGGTGGGAAAAGGTAAGCTTTCCTATTTGAATGTGGTCTCAGAGTTTCTTTCCATGAAGAAGGTTTCTCCTATTGATCTAATGAATGAAAACCGCGGTGTCTTTGGTCTTAATGTGCTCAAACTTTTTGAAAGCCCAAAAGTTTTAGAGTCCTCTCTTGATCGTATCGGCTACCTCCTTGAAAAAGGTAGGCTCAGTGTCGCCATTGACCGCATCTTCTTACCTCAGGAAGCTCAGGCCGCATGGGATCATCTGGGCAGTGGCCTTAGTCGCGGTAAGGTCCTTATTAAGTGGCGGGAGGACTAGATGTGCTTTAGTGTGGGAATTGAGCGCAACCTTAGCACCCTTTCTAAACTCTTTAGTGTTCCTATAAATGGCGAGGCCTTTTTGGAATTGAAAGAAAAAGCTGAGCAGTTTCCTGAGCGCTACAAGATACCAGCAGACGATGACCGCCTCTATCCTCAGGTTTTTGGGCCTGTTATCAAGGCCGTTCAAAAAAATATGACCAATGACTTGGATTCAACTCCTTGGGGTGTCCTCACCCCTATGCGCTACCGGGTAAGACCCCATGATGCTTATGAAGAGGTGCCTCCAAAATTTAATCTCTTTAATGCCCGGTTGGACTCCCTTGAGAGTCGAAAAACCTGGCGGCCTCTCTTTGGGCAAAAGCATGGTCTCTTTCCCTTTAAAAGATTCTATGAGTGGGTAGAGGGGGAGACTCAAGACAATGGCAAGAAATCAAAGGAGCTTGTGAGCTTTCATTCCCCACAGCATGACTTTCTTATGGCGCCTGTTCTCTATGATTACTATCAAGACGAAAAAGGCGGCTTCTTTTCTTTTGCCATTATCACGACGGATCCTCCTGAGGAAGTTTTGGCCGCAGGCCACGACCGCTGTCCCATTTTCTTAAAGGAAGAATACTGGCAGGGTTGGCTCAACCCTGAGGGGAGGACCAAAGAAGAACTCTACGCTATGCTTAAAGCTCCGGTGCAAACCCTCTATCAAGTCACCTCTGAAGAGCGTCCAGAAAAAGCGATCAAGAACCCTAAAGAAGACCGCAATCAATTGAGCCTATTTGATCAAAATGACTAAACTGGGGTTTGATCAAAGAGGCCAAAACTGATAATGTAGCGCGCTATATCGAGATATATAAGATCTTTTTAAAGGATATTCATGAGTTCTGATGACTCAAAAAAAACAGAAAACTCTCATTTTCTTAGCGCCATGGTCGCTGAAAGTGATGCCTACTCCTCAATGGAGATGATTGAGTCCTTAGTAGAAAAAGGCCTCACCTTAGAAAACGTTCCCTTGCAACCCCTCTACCTGGCCCTTAAAAACTTACCACCTCCTCAGGTGGCGGAGTATCTGCCACGGCTTTCAAAGACCCAGCGCCAATTAATTCAAGATTTAGATCTCTGGCAAAAAGATGATTTGGATGCGGATGAATTTGAGTTTTGGGTGCAGTCCTTTGCTCAAGTGATGGACGATGATGTGCGCGCTGAGTTTGCTAATGGTATCTCCTTTCTGCTCTTTCTCAAGGGCCGCTTTAATATTTGGACCTTTGATAGCGAAGACCCACAATACCCCGATCATGATCACTACTTCCTCACTGATGATGGACTTCTGCTCTTTGAGTTTCATGAAGACTTTGGATTGGTAAGTGAGGTGCGTGCTCTCATTAGAGAAATCTACTCGCAAATGGGAGTAGAGAATGCCTATACATGGCTCTTTAAGATGGTAAGTGAAGGGGCCCTCAATATTGTTGAAGATGAGTATCAACTTAAAAAAGGTCGCCTCAATGATGCTGGCTTTGTTGATTACTACAATGCACTAGAAGTCGATAGTCCCTTTGCTAATAGACCTGTGATGGAAGCGCGTCTTAAGAAGAAGGAAGGTCTCTCTGTTGGCGTTTCTAATTTTTCAATGGGCCAGGTCCTTCCTAAGAGTGCCTTAGTTCCCTTTAAAGATGCCTTTGGCTCCTTTGATGAAGAGCTTTTAAAGGTTAAAGATGAAAAGCGTCAGGGTTATTTGCAATTTAATTTTCTTAGGCTTGTGAATGCTAATGTCGCCTTAAGGGGCAGTTTTAAAGATGGTGCGGTTGCGATCAATCGTGCTGGTGAGAAAACCAAAAATGCTCTTTTGTTGGGGTACGACTATTTGAAAACTTATGCTCACCCCCAAGG
>JAUIBX010000178.1 GCA_030427595.1 Bacteriovoracia bacterium
AACCAGGGCCTCGGGATTGAATTTGTAATGTTCTTACTAGCCGATAAGCTGAAGTGCACTTGAGCTAGAGTTATTTGCCTGCGCCAGAACAGAAGTACTTGAGGCAGTCAAAATATTAGATTTAGCTAAGTTGGCTGTTTCTATCGCAATATCTGTATCTCTAATTCTAGAGTTCGCAGCAGATAGGTTTTCAGACTTAACTTCAAGGTTTCTAACAGTTGACTGCAATCTATTCTGTAAGGCACCAAGCTGTGCTCTAGATGTACTAACCTTGTTAATTGCTGCATCGATAACTTCGAGATTCTCTTGAGAGTCTCCTTTCGTTGCAACTGTTAGACCTTCTATACCGAGCTCTGAAGCTCTTACTGATGTATCACCAGACTTGTATTTAATTCGGTCATTTTTTTCAACATTGTTAATACCGATCTGGAATTCCATATCGTCACCCTCTCCGGAAAGCAATTGCTTTTCGTTAAAGGTAGTTGAAGTGGCAATTCGCTCTACTTCTGTTACGAGTTGTTGAAATTCCATATCAGAGTACGCTCTCTCCTTATCGCCAATGGTATCAGAAGCAGACTGAACCGATAGCTCGCGCAAGCGGATGAGGATATTATTAACCTCATTCATTCCACCTTCAGCTGTTTGAATTAGTGAAATACCATCACCGGCATTTCTTGTTGCCTGTTTAACACCCCTAATATTAGATTTAAGTTTTTCACTTATCGCTAAACCAGCAGCATCGTCACCAGCTTTGTTAATTCTTGAGCCTGATGCGAGTTTCTCTAAAGAGGATGCTTGATCTCTCTTTACGTTTCTTAAGCTTCTTTGACCATTTAATGACTGTACATTTGTTGCAATTCTTAAACCCATACTAATCTCCTCGATTCATAGAAATCCTCCTTGTCTAGTTATCCCAACAGCCGTGTTGAGTTTTTTTGATTGCAGCTCCCCAAATTTATGCTGCAAAGCTAGTATCGGGAGGTCAGGAAATTTATTAATGAAAAAGCGGAAAAATTTTCCATTAATTTCAAATACTTAACCGTTTTAATCGGTCAAGTATTACGTGAATTTTAAGGGTTAAAGCATGAATTTAGGAAAGACTGACTATCGTTAGTTATTATTAAGAATTTTTTCGATGGTGCCTGTTGTGGAAAGACCATCTACGAATTTTAGGCTTTTTACTTGGCCACCATTTTCTAAGACGAAATCTGAGCCAACGATTTGGTTAATGGCCCAATCACCTCCCTTAACAAGAAGGTTAGGCTTAATGAGCTTGATTAACTCTAAAGGTGTATCTTCATTAAAAATTTCAACGAGATCAACGGCCTTAAGGTTTTCTAGAACAAACTTACGCTCTTGTTCATTATTAATGGGACGAGTTTCCCCCTTTAGCCTTTTTACTGAAGCATCAGAATTTAGACCAACAACTAATAGATCTCCTAAGGACTTTGCCTCATTAAGATAGGCAACATGACCTCCATGAAGAATATCGAAGCAACCGTTAGTAAAAACGATTTTCTTATCACTATTCTCCTGTAGAAATTGAGAAGCGGCCTCGGAAAGTTTCATTTTCTTAATTTTAATACTTTGGAATCTGTAAGCTTCCCTTGAAAATCAAAAAGAAGAGGAAATGCACAAAGAGGCAAAGAAAAGAGACAAATAAGAGACCTTAGAAAAGCATTCTTAAGAGTAATTCTCTTTTGTTCACCAACTTGAAAGGTCCCTACACCCATTATTCTTTTACCAGGGGTCCCTACGGGCTCTAGAAGGCTAAAGTAGGTAATAAAGATAAGCGAGACCATAAGTGCTACAAACTCCCAAGAACTTTTCAAGAAAAGAATAAAGGCTCCTGCTTCAAGAGAGTTCGCTATCAAAAAGAAAAAGCTGGCAAATAAAGTCGTTGAGATCAAAGTAATGAAAATCAGATCAACGACAAAAGCTCCAATCATAGAAAAGGGTGCTGCTTCCTTTAGCACTCTCTTTTTGACTTCTTTGACAGGCTTTTCTTTTTTCACCTCTTCTCTTTTATATATGGCATCCAAACCAGACATAAGGCCATTGTCTGAGACCGTAGCTGGCGTATTTTGTAAGTAGGAACCACTGGCCGAGGTGGAACCAAGAGAAGGAACAGGATGCTTCACTGAAGCTCTATTCGATCTTGAGGCTGGAACATTAGAGGTACTCTTTTGAATTGAGCTTGGTCTGACTTTACTCTTTTTATCTTCGTGAAAACCTAGACCTTTAGTTACTGGCTTGAAGTCATAGGAGTCGATATCAAACTCATCTAAGTTTAAGGTAATATTCTTATTGCCATTATTTCCGCTTACTTGAGTATCCATAAGTCTCCTAAAAACACTTAATTTAATAATGACACACTCTAGAAAAGTCGTAAACTATCACGCTTTGCGAAATGAAAGGTCCAAAGAATCTACTAGGCCTGCAGCATAGGGTACTGCTGTTTCTGCCTTCATTATGGCAGTTGGACAGTGAATAAGGTCTATGTCCTGACAATTTTTAAAATGGTCTATCTCATCTGAATGAAACCCACCCTCAGGGCCAATAACAAAATAGCGAAAGACCTTGCTACCAAAATTCAGCGTATCCTCATTAATTTCAGTAGAGAATAAGAGCTTATTTCCTTTTAACTCACTTACTTCTGTTAAGTTATCCAAGAGGGTTACTTCTGGCATCCAAGGGTTTTCACTTTGGGTAACTGCAGCTTTAAGAATTTTATCCTGACGAGGGGTCTTCTTGTATTTTTGAGGGGAAAAGCGGGTATGGATGAGATAAATCTCTTTAATTCCAAGCTGAACTGAACTTCGTAAGATTGAATCTAAATATTCTCTCTTTGGTATGCCTAAAATTAATCCGAGTTCTCGTTTTCTTTTAGGTAAATCCTTGGAGGTGACCTCGATTTGAAGGCTCTTCTTCTTTAGTTCTTTTACAACGCCAACAAGTATAACCCCACGACCGTTCAAGACCTTTACTTTATCTCCGACCTTGCCTCGAGAAACATTTTTAAAGTGATGAACTTGATCATCTACAACTTCAATTGTGTCAGGTTCTAGTAAGTCCTCATTGACGAAGAAGTTCATTAGACCTCTTTAGTAAAATGAAGAGCAACCCAGTCATTTCTTTGCTCTAAATGCTTACATTTAAAATCGACATACTTATTTATAATATTTTCTTCCTGGCCCTTTAAAAGGCCTGAAACAATGAGGTGGCCATGTTCAGCGACAGCATCTTTAATTATTGCGTACTCTAGCTCAAGTATGTTTTCTAAAATATTCGCAAAAACGAGAGGGTAGGGTTTCTCTACATGATAACGGTCTCGCAAAATTAATCCATGACCATCTTGATAGTTTTGGTATTTATTGTGTTCTAAGTTTAAAAGACAATTATCCAGGGCATCTTTATCAATATCAACAAAATCAACAACTGCTTTAAGTTGCTTTAAAGCGGCGATTCCCAAGATTCCACTGCCACAGCCAAAGTCTAAGCAACGAGCCCCTTCACTTAAACTCGATTTGAGTTCGGAAAAAATCTTAAGACATAAAAATGTAGTCTCATGATTTCCCGTTCCAAAGCCCATTCCGGGGTAAATATAGATGTCTTCTTGCTTATCCTCTGAAGCTTCCCATGAAGGAACGACCCTTAGGTCCTCTGTGACCTCTATGGTCTGAAAACTCTGGCGCCAACTTTCATTCCAGTCCTGTTTTTCCTCTTCTAAAACTTCAAACCCCAAGCCCTTTTCATTTAAAAAGTTGGTGAAGTTTTTTACGTCTTCGCTGTCTTCCCAAAAATAACTCGGAACAACGTTTCTTGCGACTTCTTCCTCAAGCTTAAGAAGAAGATCCTCTGGAATATCGCCCCCACAATAGGCATCTTTACCTAAAATTTCATCTACGATCGCCTCATCTAGGTTGTAATCAATCTTTCCAAGAGATTTAAAGTTGCTTAAAGCAAGCTGATCCAACTCCTCGGATGAATAGGTATTTTGATGCTGGACTTTAACGATATAAAGAAGGGCCACTGATACTCCTAACTACAAGAATTCAGGAGTATTTCTAGCAAATTGTATGTCAAAAAAGACATCACCATGAAAAGATTTTAACTTTATGCGACATCCCCTTTTCTTGAAACCAGAAATATGGAATAAGTATAGGAAATCAGGAGAAATTATGATCAAGCTAATTGGCATTGCTGGCGGCTCAGGCTCTGGGAAAACCACTTTTGCAAAGAAACTTATCAACCTCATTGAGGAACCCATCACCCTATTTCACATGGATTCCTACTATCTTCCTGAACAACCACAAAGGCATTTTACCAAATCAGGCAAACCCAACTTCGATCACCCTGAAGCCTTTGACTGGGAACTTCTCAGAACACATCTTCACGAACTAAAAGATGGTAAAGATGTTCAAACTCCCATTTATGATTTTAAAACCTCAAGCAGAACAGGTGAAACAACAACGACCAAAGCTACTAGCGTCGTTATTTTTGAAGGGATCTTTACCCTCTTTGATAGTGAAATCAGAAACATGCTCGACATCAAGGCCTTTCTTAGTGTCGACAGTGACATTCGCTTTACGAGAAGACTTAACCGAGATGTCCAAGAAAGAGGCAGAAGCCTAGACTCAATTATTGATCAATACTACGAAACGGTAAGACCAATGCATCAGAAGTTTCTTGAACCCCAAAAGCAATTTGCCGACTTTATTGTTGGTGAAGAGACCTGTGTTGCCGCAGAAATTCTGGCTGCCAAAATCAATCAAGATATGTCCCAACTACTTTCGGAGAGACAAACTCTATCTAACCTTACTCATAGTGGCCAACCATGAGTTTTAGCATCTGCCCCATTGGGGGATTAGGTCAGATCGGCAGTAATATGATGGAGGTTAAATCGACGGCCTCTAGCTTCATTATTGATTGTGGTATTTTATTTCCTTATGAAGACACCTTTAATATCAATTATCTCATTCCAAACTTTGAAGATCTAGAAAGGCCCGAGTGTATTATTATCACTCATGGACATGAAGATCACATCGGAGCCCTTGGTCACTTGATCGAAAAGTTTCCAGGGATCACGATCTACGCGCCTCCCTTTGCAAGGGAGCTAATAAGAAGAAAGTTTGAGTTTTACCCGAGAAAGCTATCATTTAAATTAAAAACTCAAGTTGATGAAGCTATTGAGATAGACCATCTCAAAATTGACTACATTAGAGTAAATCATTCAATCCCTGATACCTTTGGCATTTTTATTACAAATCTTCAAACACAGACAGGTCTCTTCTATATTTCAGACTTTAAGGTGGACCCAAAAGCGAGGCTCGAAAAGCCCTTTGATTTTAAAAAGCTTGAAAAGCTTTCAAAAGGACTTAAAAAAAGAGTCCTTATGCCAGACTCCACCAATATAACCAGCTCAGTAGCAAAAACACCATCAGAGGAAGATCTTGTTCCTCAAATTCAAAAACATATCGCCTCAGAACACCAGAGAGTGTTTATAACAACATTCAGCTCCAATATTCACAGAATTCAAAATATCTTGGAGCGCTCCAAGGGTAGTGGGCGAAAATGTGTTCTTTACGGTAGATCTATGAAGAACTATTGGGAAACGGCATATGATGCTGGAATCGTAGACTCCCTTGATGACTTTTATGACGTTTCTGAGGTTGATTCTGAAAAGGACAAGTTAACTGTTATCGTCTCCGGTTGCCAAGGGGACTTTAGAAGCACTTTTAGAAGAATCTCCATGGGGCAAGATTCTTGGTTTAAACCGAATAAGAATGATCTTTTCCTCCTTTCAAGTAAATCTATTCCTGGTAATGAAAAGAAAATTGGACTTTGTCTAAATGAGCTTAGTAGGGAAGGTGTTCAAATTATCACGGCCAGTGATGACTTAATCCATGCCTCTGGCCACGCTTGCAAAGAAGACCTATCGATGGTTTTGGATTCATATAAACCTGATATTGTTATCCCCATCCATGGGGAGAGCTTCTTTCTTGAAAGGCATCAAAGATGGCTTGGTAGTGTCGCTCCAAAGGCAAAGGCTTTTAAAATTTTAAATTATCAAGAATTTGACCTCGAGAGTAATCATATTCAATACCGAGAGGAGAAAGCCCCCATTCTTATTCAAGGCCAGGCGATGATCCTCGATAGAGACGCCATCCGAGAGCGTCGTAAGATAGCTGAAGCTGGTTATGTCTTAATTACAATTGTTCATAACAAATCGAAGATACTTGCAAAGCAGGTCCTCACAGAGGGCATTACATTTCAAGAAGGACTTCCCTACGAAAAGTTTGAAAAAAACATTTTTCAAATTATTCAAAAAGATTTTAAGCCAAGTAAAGCTGGTACGGAACAGGTAAGAGTTAATTCGCGAAGGTTATTTGTGGACCTTTTAGGAATTAAACCCGTTGTTAAAGTCGCCACTATTCTTCTTAAATAAACAAGGCGGCCACGAGGACCGCCTGTTATAGGGGGAAAATGAAAGAAGGTTTAGAGATCTACACTAGGAGATCTTTCGTCACCTCTCTCTCGTCTTTCTTCCTCTTCTTTTCTTAGGTAAGTGGGAGTATCGAGCTCTTCTTCATCAAAGTTAATAAAGCCAAGTTTCTCAGCAATACTCTTTGCTCTCGAAGATGTTTTACTATTGTCCCAAGAATCGCGTCTTTCCTCTCTGCGTTCTTCCGTACGATTTTCACGTGGTGCTGAGGAATACTGAGTAGCTGCTGCCTTAATTGAACTCATCAGGTTGCTTTGACGTTCTTCTCGATGTTCAACACGCTCTTCGATTTGAGGTCTCGCTTCTTCCTGTACTTCTCTTTCAAGACGAAATTCCTCACGTCTTGTCGGCTCTTCCTCATATCTTTCATAAGAAGGTGCTTCTGTGGAAGGTGTTGACTCTTCCTGTGTACGTACAGACACCTCAGGTTCTTTCTTTGCAGGAGTTAACCTTGGGGCCATGTGTTGGTTGTGAGAAGTTTTAACACGCTCTAATCCACCAAGGCCTGTTGCAACAACAGTTACTTTGATATCTTCTTCCATTTCATCATCAATGACTGTACCGAAGATAATTTCTGCTTCTTCATCCGCTGCTTCCATAATTAAAGTAACGGCTTCATTGGTTTCATGCATAGTTAGAGAAGCATTACCAGTTATATTGATAATGATTCCTGTCGCACCGTCAATTGTTACATCCTCTAGAAGAGGTGAACTAATGGCCTCTGTCGCGGCCTTAATGGCGCGATCAGGACCAGTGGCAACACCAGTGCCCATAAGTGCCAGGCCTTTATTGCTCATAACTGTTTTAACATCAGCAAAGTCAGCATTGATATGACCAGTGTAATTAATGAGATCTGAGATACCGCGAACCGCATTGAGAAGAACCTCATCGGCTTTTTTAAAAGTATCTACCAAAGATAGACTATCACCAGCGATGTAAAGAAGTCTTTGGTTAGGAATCGTGATAAGAGAATCTACATTTTCCTCTAGAACCTGAATCCCTGTCTCTGCTTGCTTAAACCTTTTCTTCCCTTCAAAGAGAAATGGCTTTGTAACAACACCCACGGTAAGGGCGCCGAGCTCCTTACATAGTTTTGCAATAACAGGAGCTGCACCAGTTCCTGTTCCACCACCCATACCAGCGGTAATGAAAACCATGTCTGAACCTTCTAGTACTTCAGAAAGTTTTTCATACTCATCTAGGGC
>JAUIBX010000005.1 GCA_030427595.1 Bacteriovoracia bacterium
CTTTCTTGACCAGCAAAAAGTCCCCACAGAAAAGCAGGTTTTAAGTTTTGCTGACACAAAGCCAGTCTTTAGTGACAACTACTTCCATACGCGCCTTAGTGAACCTAGTGCTTTCTTAACACGCTTTTATCGCAACTTCGAGGGAGACCTGCCCTCTCTTGGTCTGTCACGAAACTTCTTTACAGGAGACTTCAATCCCAAGGATGAAAAACTTAAAGTCTATTTCCTCGCTGAAGGTGAACACCAAGAAGAAGAAATTCAGCGCCAACTAGCGTCACTTGCCGATGACATTGGTGATATTGACGACACGGTAGAAATTAAGGTTGTTTCAAGTTTTAGTGCAGACGATGGGATTGCCCAGCTCAATCCTCCTCGCCAATTTGATTCAGACTTTCTCTTTAAGCTCTACAGTCATTATTCCCTACAAAAGACGGGCTTAGATTATCAAATCACCAATGCTGCCAATGTTACTTTTAAATTCTTACCGACCTCTCTCTCTCAAGAGCCTTGTGAAGTTAGTGCTAAGAGCTTTTGTAGCCTAGCTCACTTTTCACCAAAAGGTGTCGCTCAAGAGATTAGAAAGGCGCTAGCGGCTGTCTTTAAAGGAAAGGTTCATAAGAGTTTCTTTAATGAAAAGCTCGCAGACCTCAACAGTGACCTCAAATACAAAGGCAACAACGAGGCCTTTAAGGCCGTCATTCAAAGAGAAATGGTCGATAGTCTTCCAGATGGAAAACTGGCGCAAATTGTCCCTGGCTTTGAGGAAGGTAAGGGACTTGTCGTAAAAGTTCAATTCACCAAAGAAGGCTGGGATAAGCCGGAAGTCGTTCTTGAAGAGCTCGGTCACCTCCAACAAATCGTTGGCGAAGATTCAGATGTTTTCAAGCATCCTCTTTACTGGGCCTCCGTCACAGTCGATGCTCAACGAGGCTCCTATCGCGCCAATGAAGTTTTGGCCGCAGCCGAAGCCGATGTTCTTACTCGCATCCGCTCTCTTGCAACAGAGATGGATGTTTACGGTGATGAACTTGATGACTATATTGAAGCCCGTCAAAAGCAGGTTGATGACCTTCAGGATGAAATCAGTAAGAAGCTTAGGGCCCAAAATAGAGCAAGAAAGAAGCTTGCCCAACAATGGAAGTCTGTTCAAACCAAGCTAGAAACGCAGAGTTTAAAACTTGATGACTATATTGCTAAAAATGATCGAGTCAAAGTCAGACAACTCATAGAAACCTTTCTTCCTTGGGAGCAAATGGAGCCCACTGAAGTCAATGCGTGGAGAAATTGGTTGTGGGCCATTGGTAAACCCAACTCTGACTTTGATGACTCAGAGAAGTTTGTCTTCTTTAGAGGGCTTGAAGGTGATCTCATTAGAGACTCTGATGACGGAGGGCACTTTCTCTTCTCAAGTATGCTGCAAAAGAACCAAGGAAACTACACTCGTCGTCTACGCTCCCTTAAAACTTACCGAGGAAAACTTGCTAAAAAGTCCTATGGAGAAATCCCCTACGATACAACCAGTATTGTAAACTCTCTTAAAGGTCACTCACATGAGCCCCTTGGCTCTCCTTTTATTTCGGTGTCCCACGCGACAACGGCCCACAACTTTGGCGGATACCCTAGCGTGGTAGCAGCAATGCACCTTCCCCGGGCTCGTACAATGGATAATCTCGTTTCACACTATGCTGAGACAGAAAGACTTGTTCCTCTTATTATTTTTCCGGACGAAATCCTCTTTATTAGTGAAGGAGATAATGTCAGTAAAATTAGAAGCCGTGCCTCAGAGGCCGTTGGTCGACCTCTTACTCAGATGGAGAAGATCGGCTCTACTGGAAAAGTGAATGCCCTTGAGGCGACTCGCCAATTTTGGGAATTCATCACGGGTGCTCAACCTGATGCCCCTAATGGAGGCAGCTGCTCCAAGCTGATTCAAACCATCTTTACTGGAATGTAGAAAGCCTTGTATTAAATCGCCCACAATAAGGCACCTAATTGGTGCCTTAAGAGGGTGAGCTCTTTTCGATTGAACCAATATTTCTTTGTGGAATTGGTTAAAAGAAACCAGCCCCTGCCTGTCTGTGCGTCCATCCAGACACTTGTACCGGTAAAGCCCAGATGGCCAAAGGTCATGGCCGGAGCGTTGGTGCCCGCTAAAGTGTTTTGAGAATCCTCAACAGTATCCCAACCATAGAGATAGCGATCGACCTTATCCTTTTCAAAGGCTTTCTTCATATGGGAGAGGAGATCACAGCTTTTTTGCAAATTCATCAAACTTTCAAAAAGTCCGCGAGGAGTAGAAAAAAGACCAGCGTGGGAACAGAAACGATTAATTTTGTAACAGTTATCATCATTAACAACGCCGTTCACAACTTCCCCCTGACGAAAACCTGTATCAGGGCAAAGTCCATCTTCAGGAAGCTCCTTCCAGAAAACCAGTTCTGGGTGCCAATAACCATCAACTAATTCTTTGAGGGGCTTTCCTGTTTCCTCTTCAATCATCAGCATCAGACGCAACATAGAGAGGTCAGAATATTCTGTTTCAGATTCTTTGATATCAAACTTAGTCACTGTTTCTTGCCAAGATTTACGACCGAGGATTGCCCAACGGGGTAGGCCGCCTCGATGTTCAAGGAGAAGTCTCTTCTCACCTTGAAAAAGTTCGGGCCGCATACAGGCCAGAGCGCCCATCGTAAGGACTTTAGAAACACTGGCAAGATCAAAATAAAAGTTTGAAATGGTTGATTCTTGACCTTCATGAAATTCAAGAGAGCTTTGTTCACCACTTTTTAAATTAAAGTAGGTTAAAGCGAGGTGATCGAAGTCTTGCAGCGGCCAAGAGGCCAAGATGACCTCCCTCGCTTTTTCGCTTAGTTCTTGGAGTTTTGGCAAATCCAAGAGGGCCTCTAATTATTTCTTAACGCCGCTTGAGCCGCTGATAGCCTGGCAATGGGCACGCGAAAAGGACTACAGCTAACATAGTCCAGACCATTTTGATGACAAAACTCAATAGAGCTTGGTTCACCACCATGCTCGCCACAAATTCCCATATGCATTTGAGAATTGGCTTTTCTCCCCTCTCTCACGGCATGAGAAACAAGGAAGCCAACCCCCTCCTGATCAAGAGCAACAAAAGGATCACGGGCCATGAGGTCACGGCTTTTATATTCAGCTAAAAACTTACCAGCATCGTCGCGACTTAGCCCATAAGTTGTTTGGGTGAGGTCGTTTGTTCCAAAGGAGAAAAAGTCGGCATGCTCTGAAATCTGAGCGGCGGTAATGGCCGCACGGGGGAGCTCGATCATCGTTCCAACCTTGGTGACCACTTCAGAACCACTGGCTTCATCAGTCTCTTTGAGAACTTCCTCCACTTCTTGTCTTAGTACTTTGAGTTCAGCAGCAAGACCGACAAGAGGGATCATAATTTCTGGCTTAACTTCCAGGCCTTCTTTACTTACAGCGACGGCAGCAAGAGCGATGGCCTTAACCTGCATTTTATATATTTCAGGATAAGTAATCGCTAGGCGACAACCTCTGTGGCCAAGCATCGGATTGAATTCTTGAAGCTTTTCCTCACGGGCCTCAACCTCATCCTTAGAGATACTAAGATATTCTGCTAACTCCGTTTTTTCTTCGTCTGAGTGAGGAAGAAATTCATGAAGGGGAGGATCAAGAAGCCTGATATTAACGGGCTTTCCTTTCATGACGCGAAAGATGCCTTCAAAGTCTTTTTGCTGATAAGGAAGAAGTTTTTCGAGCGCCTTTTCCCTTTCGGCCACAGATTGAGCAAAGATCATTTCTCTCACAGCAAGGATTCTTTCAGCGTCGAAGAACATATGTTCGGTTCGACAAAGACCGATCCCTTCTGCTCCAAAATCTAGGGCGACTTTAGCATCTTCAGGGTTATCAGCATTTGTTCTCACCCCTAGCCTACGGTACTCATCTGCCCATCTCATAAAAGAGGCAAATTCATCGGAAATTTTGGCTGCAATGGTCGGAACAATGCCTTCCATAACTTCACCAGTTCCCCCGTCGATAGTAAGAGGATCACCATCGTTATAAACCTTTCCACCAATGGTGAGAGTCTGATTGGTGTAACTAATACTAATTTCAGAACAACCTGCCACACAGGGTTTGCCCATTCCGCGCGCTACCACAGCGGCGTGAGAGGTCATCCCCCCTCTTGCGGTTAAGATGCCCTGAGAGGCCACCATGCCCGTAATATCTTCAGGAGAGGTTTCTTGGCGCACAAGAATAACTTTCTCTCCATTTTCAGCACGCATATGAGCACACTCGGAGGTGAAGCAAATGATACCAGAGGCAGCACCAGGAGAAGCAGGCAGTCCTTTAGCAATAACAGTTTTTTGCGCCTTGGGATCAAGTGTTGGGTGAAGAAGTTGATTAAGGTCCTCTGGACTGACTCTTAAGAGCGCTTCTTCTTTTGAAAGAATTCCTTCACTCACCAAATCAGCGGCTATTTTTACGGCAGCCGCAGCAGTTCTCTTTCCATTTCGTGTTTGAAGAATATAGAGCTTGCCATTTTCAATGGTGAACTCGATGTCTTGCATGTCTTTATAGTGAGCCTCTAGCTTTTGATAAATTTCAACTAAGGTATCGTAGGAGGACTTTTGAACTTCTTCTAAGGTCTTCAACTCTCTATTGGATTCATTCTTAGAATACTCATTTATGGGCGCAGGCGTGCGAATACCTGCCACAACATCCTCCCCTTGAGCATTCATCAGGTACTCACCAAAGAAGACCTTTTCTCCCGTAGAAGGGTCCCTTGTGAAACAAACCCCAGTACCAGATTCATCACCCATATTACCAAAGACCATCGACTGGACATTTACGGCCGTGCCCCACTTGTGAGGAATGTCATTAATTTCACGATACTTAATAGCTCGCGGGTTATTCCATGAGCGAAAGACCGCTGCTATGGCGAGCCACAACTGATCCATAGGACTTGAAGGAAAGGTCTGACCTGTTTCTTCAAGAATGATTCGCTTATAAACCGAAACCAACTCTTTCCAATCTTCTGCTGTTAACTCTGTGTCTTCTTTAACACCCCTGGCCTCTTTTAAATCTTCAAGAGTGGATTCAAGCATGGAAATATTAAAGTCCATTACAACATTGGCATACATCTGAATAAAACGACGGTAGCTATCCCATGCGAAACGAGGATTGCCCGTAAGTTTGGCCAGCCCCTCAACAGAGTCATCATTCATACCAAGGTTAAGGACAGTATCCATCATACCAGGCATAGAAACCTGAGCACCGGAACGAACAGAGAAGAGCAAGGGATTTTCTTGATCACCAAAAGACTTTCCAGTGATCTTTTCAATTTCTTCTAAAGCTTCTCTTACTTGAGCACTAATTTCATCATTAATCTTCTTGCCGCTTTTCTCATAATCAAGACAAGCTTCCGTCGTCACAGTAAAGCCGGGAGGAACTGGTAAACCTAATGAACTCATCTCGGCGAGGTTGGCGCCTTTACCACCGAGGAGAGGTTTCATCTCACGGTTGCCTTCCGTTTTTTCAGCACTAAAGAGGTAAACCCACTTACTCATAGCTAATCCCTTATCTATTTAAAATTTAAGCTTGTCTTTGAGGTAATCGGCGACTTTGTCCATGGCGACTCTTTCTTGGGTCATGGCATCGCGATCTCTAATGGTGACGGTATTATCATCCTTGGTCTCATAGTCGATAGTGACACAATAAGGAGTTCCAATTTCATCTTGACGGCGGTAGCGCTTGCCAATTGAACCGGCCACATCAAATTCGGCCATGTAGTCTTGCTGAAGGTCTTTAAAAAGGTTGCGAGCTTTTTCTTCAAGACCATCTTTTTTCATGAGAGGAAGAACGGCCACTTTAATAGGGGCGACCTTAGGATCAAACTTAAGAACAACACGTTCTTTTTCCTTATCCCCTTCAAACTCTTTTCGGTAGGCATCGCACATAATCGCCAAGGTACAGCGGTCTAGGCCTACTGAAGTCTCCACAACATAAGGAACGTACTTCTTATTGCCATCAGCTTGATCAACATATTTTTGAGACTTGCCACTGAATTCTTCGTGGCGACCAAGGTCGAAGTCAGTACGAGAGTGAATACCTTCCATCTCGTCCCAACCTTGAGGAAATTCATATTCAATATCAAAGGCACGGTCAGCATAGTGGGCCAGCTCGTTGCCCTTATGCTCATGCCAGCGAAGCTTCTCTTTGCGAACACCATTACTGAGGTGCCACTGCAGACGATCCTCTTGCCACTTTTCAAAAGCTTCAACTTGAGTTCCTGGCTTCACAAAGTATTGCATCTCCATTTGTTCAAATTCACGCATACGGAAAATAAAATTCCCTGGAGTAATTTCGTTTCTAAAGGCCTTCCCAACTTGAGCAATTCCAAAAGGAAGTTTCATTCTCATTGAAGACTGAACATTGAGAAAGTTAGTGAATATCCCCTGTGCCGTTTCTGGACGCAAATAAACAGTCGAAGACGAGTCCTCTACTGGACCCATTTGAGTTTTAAACATCAGATTAAAATCACGAGGCTCAGTAAACTGATCTTTGGCTCCACAGTTGGGGCATGGCTTACTGGTATCAATCTTGTCAGCACGAAAACGATTCTTACACTCCTTACAATCGACCATCGGATCACTAAATCCGTCGACGTGACCAGAGGCCTTCCATACTGTTGGGTTCATTAAAATTGAGGAGTCGATACCGACAACATCCTGGCGGTAGGTCATGGCCTTCCACCATCTATTTTGAAGATTTTTTTTGAGTTCGATTCCTAGAGGACCGTAGTCATAGCAGCCTCCTACGCCACCATAGATTTCCGAACTTTGAAAGAGAAAACCCCTTCTTTTGCAAAGGCTCGCAAGATCGGCCATGGACTTGAGGTTACTTTCTGACACAACGCACTCCTGGAAAAGAATTAGATGTGCGCACTATACCTTAAAGCCATTGCAGCTGCCTAGAGGCGCAGAATTGCTAATGGCCTTTAGACGCTACGCAAACCCCACTTTCTTTAAGCTTTAGTGCAGTAAAAGTTACACGACCAAGAGTGTTGCATTCTCAAAAGCTAACCCTTGCCATAAACCACCCTTATGAAAATTTTCTCCCTCGTCGCCATAGTGCTTCTCACACTCAACGCTGTGGGTAAACCATCTAAAGCTATTTTTGGTGCGGACAACCGCCGTGAACTCTATCAAAGTCCTAAGGCCTTCCAAGACCTTGCCAGTGGAATAGGAACTTGGCTTGCCCCTCTCTTTACCTCGACAGAGACCCAAACATCCTCCCAAAGTGAGGCGACACTTAATCTAGAATTTCCCACCATGAATGAGCACTATGCCTTATGTGCTAAAGAGAAGTTCTCTGAGCAACCCACCACGATGATTTCATGTACGGGCTTTCTTATCGCTGAGGACCTCCTTCTTACGGCCGGCCACTGTATGGTTAATGTCGGTCAGGCCACCAATCAGGTCACTCCGATGTGCAGCGATTTCAATTGGCTCTTTGACTATAGCATTACTAAGAGAGGCCAAGAGCTTTTAAGAAATATTCCTGCCAGCAAAGTCAGCCAATGTGAAAAAGTTCTCTTTGCTAAGCACTTGGGAGAAGGTGATCAGCGCATGGATTTTGCTCTTATTAAACTTAAGAGAAAGTATCCCGAGCGCCACCACTTCAAAATTTTTCTTGGTGAGATACAAAGGGGCATGGCCGTTCACATCGTGGGTCACCCCTCAGGGCTGCCGCTCAAGTATGCCGGTGGTGCCTATGTTCTCAACGCGAGACCGGGCTCTCAATATTTTGAGGCCAATCTCGATGCAGTCGGTGGCAATAGTGGCTCCCCTGTTTTTAATCATCGCGGTGAAGTTCTTGGCATTCTTGTGCGTGGTAATGATGACTTTGTTGAAGATAAAGAACGGAATTGTGACCGTTGGAACCGCTGCCAGATGACGGGTAAGAACTGCCAAGATGGTGAGCAACAAGTTGATTATGACAACGGCATGCACGTCCAAAAGTTTAGTCCAGAATTTCTTAAACTTCTTTCTCCTTATTTGAATCAATAAGGAAATTACTGAGAGAGAGCGTAGAGCTTAGAGTACTCTCCGCCACGGTCTTTCAAGTCTTGGTGTGAGCCTTTCTCAACTAAGTTCCCTTCATGAAGCACATAAATACGATCATAGTCTTGAATAGTCGAAAGCCTATGGGCGACAGCAATAACAGTCTTATGACCGGCCAGGTTTTCTAGGGCCTTTTGAACGACCTTTTCAGATTCATTATCGAGGGCCGAGGTCGCTTCATCGAAGAGAAGAACTGGGCTTTCTTGCAGATAAGCACGAGCAATAGTGATTCTCTGTTGCTGACCACCAGAAAGGCGTGTTCCTCTATCGCCTACAATCGTTTCAAGACCGTCAGGTAATTTATCAATAAATTCGTCACAGTAAGCGACTTTGAGGGCCTCTCTAATTTGCTCATCACTACACTCACGCCCAAGGCAAAGATTGCTTCTGATGGTGTCATTGAAGAGGAAAATATCCTGGCTCACAAGACCGAAGTAAGAGCGCAGAGTCTCTAAACGATAAGAAGAGATAGGTTTGCCATCAATGAGGACCTCGCCCTTTTCGATGGGGTAAAGACCCAGAAGAAGATTAATGAGAGTTGATTTCCCTGAGCCAGAGAGACCAACAAGGGCGATCTTTTCGCCTTTTTTAACTTCTAATGAGAGGTTTTTAAGAACATCACCTTCACCATAGGAAAAGGTTAAGTCCTTAACCTCAATTCCCTCTTTAAAATCCGCCTTCTCAATGGAACCGCAATCAATTTCTTCCGGCATATCAAGAAGCTTATAGATGCGATCACTAGCAGCTCGTGCTTGAGAGAGCTTCACATTGGCCTGAGAAAATTTACGAATAGGATCCATAAAGAGAGCGAGGGCCGCAATGAAGGAGATAAACTCGCCAATGGTTGTTTGACCACTTTGAATACGATAGTGAGCAAAGACAATCACTCCAGAAAAGGCAATCGCGCCAACAACTTCAACAAAGGGGTGGGCCATCTCTTCAACAAAGGTCGTGCGCATTTGCGCTGAGAAGAATTGATTCTGTGTGGAAGAAAAACGCTTGAAAACAAAGTTCTGGAGATTGAAAGCTTTTGTGATTTTATGGGCGCTAATTCCCTCTGCAATACTATGAGTAAGCTCCCCTTGTTCTTTTTGAACAAGGCCTTGGTTATTTTTAACTTTCTTGCCACTAACGCCAAAAATAGCGATGAGAAACGGGGCCAAAACCAAAATGATAAGAGTCAATTGCCAGTCGGCCCAAAAGGCCATACTCAAGTAGACAATCGCTTTAAGAGGCTCGCGAATCAGGTCAATAGTGGACTTAAAACCATAGGCAAAAATCTGAGTGTCATTAAGAATATGGGATATCAAATCCCCCTGCTTACTCTTTCCAAAAAAGGAAGCCGGTAAGCGCATCAGCTTTTTAAAAATCTCTTCTCTTACTGAACAAGTTGCGCGGTCAACAATGTAGCGCAGCCAATAAAAGTGAAAGAAGCGACAGGGAAAATTAAGAAGACCGAGGGCCAAGAGTTGAGCTGCTAAAAGAAGAGTGTCTTCACGGGTCGCTTCTGGACTAAGGCCCTTATCAAAGAGTGGTTTAACAAGAGAAACCTGGAGACCCCCAATGGCCGCAAGGGCAAAAGAAAAGAGCACAGCACCAATCGCCCTCTTGCGATAGGGGTAGATATAGGAAAAAAGCTTAGAGGAGACGAGGTCAAACATGTTAGCTCAATTTTAGAGATCGGTGGCACCTAATGTCAAAGTTCAGAGGATCATTTTTAAACTCTTAAATTGATGCGCTTGAAAGTGAAATTGATAATAGAAGTAATGAAGAAGAGTGTGAACGACTTCGGGGTTTTCAATCTTTAAGGCCCCAAGCTCTTGATAACGTTGATTGGCCACACTTCCTAAAATTTCCCACAGCTCACGCCCCTCCTGGAGACCACTTAAGTGCTCTCGCCCCCTCTCTTCCACCAGATGCTCAGCACACTCTCCGCATGAAAAGCCACCATGATCTGTCACTAAGGTTAGGGCCCCTTGGGTATTGAGAACCTTGTCACAAAAGACGCAATTATCACGAATGGGAAAAACACCCTGCTCTATTAAAAGTTTGCCTAAGAAAATCGAAAGCTCACTCCAGGGGTCACACTGCTTTTGCGAAGCACGACCTTCCAGATGAACGACAGCATTACTGAGTACTCTAAAGAGACCCTCCATGGTGTCGTCAAAGTCTCCATGTTCATCGTGAAGATTTTCTTGGGGACTCAACTCGCCCATGACTTCGGCATATAAGCATAGAAGAGAGAAGGCCTTGTAATTGAGACGAATATGCTCATAGCTCCAAAGAGGCAGCCACTCCTTTGCCCTATGCAGCTCGCTGGTCGCTCTCGTGTGAGAAAGCTCGACTTTCATCATGTAGCCCAACTCCAAAGTCGAGGCCTTGTGCTTCTTTCCTCCGCCTTGACCGCCATAGAAGAGAACAGATAGAGAGCGCCCACTTCTTAATAAAAGAGTGCCAATGACGTGCCGCTCTTGATAAGCGACTTTGCGGATGAGGATACCTTCGACTTTGGTTTTCACTCCACCACTTTAGCAGATCCCCCTGTGGTCGTCCCGCCAGAAACCAGCTCAAAAGCTCATCATCCCACCTGCCAAGGGAACTTCGTGCCCCCAATAAAATGCGATGACTTGCACCCAGAGCATAGAGTTCAGAATGATCCTCTACGGAATAGGGAATAAAGAGTTCCTGATGAGGCTTCCTAGGCCATCGGCGCGGGTCTTTTATAAGGAGACCTCTCTCTTCCTCACCCACATGGCGGCATAAGACCTTGAAAGGATGACTCACGAGAGGAACCCGCGGTAAGGAATCATGATGAAGAAGAGGACCAGGTGATACTTGGAAGACCTCTGTCAGTAGTCCTTCTTCACTTTGAAGTTTAAAAGACTGGTGAAAGATATGGTGCTCAGTATTTGAAAGGAGAAGAAAGCGACACTCCTGCCAGTACTTTCCTAAAAAACTTTGCCAGTCATGCCACCACACCAACTCATTTGATATGACCCCGCTGGTGGGCCAACGCCAGAATTGGTACGGATTAAGAACTCTTTTTATGCCTAAGTTGCGGGCCCATGCCCTTCGCTGCGGACAGAAACTTACAAAGCTCACTGCGTAACTTTCTTTTAGTGAAGTCAAAAGACCTTCTGAAAATTCTAAAGAGCGATCCCAAACCCTTAAAACTTCTTCCACCTCTCCTCCCTAGATATGCTTTAGCCTTGCTGTTCTTACAAGGGTTGGATATGGTCTGCCTGCTTTAAGCACTTGAATTTGGGCAATCCTATGAACCGTGTCATTTTAAATGAACTAGACAAGCATACAGTGAGACTTCACCTTGAAGATGGAGATGAGTTCACTCTTTCTCGCCCATCAGTCTGTGAGCATATCACAGGCCATCTTAAGGCCAAGCTGGGTCAGGTCCTCAAGGTCACTCTCCTTAATGAAGCGTTGGGGGAGGCAAAAGTGACAAAGTTGGGCCCTAAAGAAGTAACCCTTAAGATCTTAAATAAGTCCCCCACTCCAAGACCTAAAGTCACAATGATTATTGGCGCTTGCCGTCCCCCAACGGTCAAAAAGATTCTTGAGCATGGCAGTGCCTTTGGGGTTGATAAATTTATCTTTTTTCAGGCGGCCCTCAGTGAAAAGAGCTACCTCACAAGTAAGGTCTTTGAAGATGAAAAAACGTACGAGCTCCTCACTCTCGGCCTAAGCCAAGGGGCCAGGCATTGTCATTTACCTCAAGTGAGGCGAAGTCAAAGCTTAGAAGAGGCCCTCTCATTGACCGAAGAGGGAAAATCAAATCAAAAATTTTATCTTTCCCTACGAGAGGGACAAACCTTTCTTGATGAAGAGCCAAATATAAAAGAAGACATCACCTTGACCATTGGTCCGGAGAGAGGATGGACTCAAGATGAAGAGAGGATACTCCAAGAGCATGGCCTTAAGCCCATTGTGGTAGGTCCCTCCATCTTAAGGGTCGAAATGGCGATTTTTTCAGCTCTTGGTCAGCTAGCAATGCTTGAGCTAACTCGTTAGAATAGATTCATGTCAGATTCAATAAGAAAAGATCACAAGAAAATCTCAGGCTTCACTTTTATTAAAAATGGTCTGACCTTAGGTTATCCCTTTAAAGAATCCATTGAGAGCATCGCGCCTCTTTGTGATGAAGTCATTATCAATGTTGGCTTTGAAGATAGAGAATGCACCACAGATGATGGTACTTGGGATTATCTTCAACAAAGCTTTAAAGGCGCCAAGTTTAAATTTTTAAAGTCTTATTGGGACCCAGAGCTCACAAGCCAAGGGCTTATCCTTAGCCAACAAACTAATATCGCCTTAAAAGAATGCCAGGGTGATTATTGCCAATACATTCAAGGGGACGAAGCGATCCATGAAGATGATATTGCTATCATTCGAGAGGGCGTCAATAAACTTGAAGAACAAAAGGATGTCCATGGTCTCATTTTCCAATACCGTCATTTCTACGGCAGCCCGCAAATCATAAAGCAAACACGCAACACCTACCGGCGTGAAGTTCGCTTGATACGAAATGGTCAAGGTATCTATTCTTATCTCGATGCCCAAGGCTTTAAGCTTCCAGGAGATCAAAAAGCTCCTTGTCTCGAAAGTAAGGCGCGCATTTTTCACTATGGCTGGGCCCGTAAATCTCAGCTGATGAATAAGAAGGTTAAGGCCTTTAGTAAGCTCTATCATGGCCAAGATCACGAAGAGAAAGATTTTGAATACCGCCGAATTTGGGGCCTTAGGCCCTTTAAAGAAACTCACCCTCAAGTGATGAAAGAATGGATTGAAGCCAATCAAGAAAACTTAGACATTTTGTCCCTGCCCATGAATTTTGAATGGGAAAACGTAGGTTTGGCCTTATCCGACTTTATCGAATCCTTGACCGGATATAGAATTGGCGAATATAAAAATTTCAAGCACAAAGGTCATGTTTAAGACTGAAATTAGCGATAGGAGCCCCTTATGATGCGCCAACTTGAAAAACTTTTTGATGATATGGTGAGACCGGCACTCGCTGCTCACGGCGGAGATATTGAACTTATCGACGTGGACAATAATAAAGTCTTTGTCAAAATGACGGGGGGCTGTCAGGGCTGTTCTAGTTCTCAAGCAACTCTTACTGACGGCGTTGAAAGGCTCATTAAGCAGCATTATCCTGAAATAGAGGCGGTGGTGGATATGACTGACCATAACGCCGGAGATAATCCTTACTACAAATGATCATAATCATACAAAATACCAGACAAGAACACACGCCTACTGCCGCAAAATATTCACCTGTATCGAAAGGCTTCTTTTAGTGTATTCTAAATATAATCTCTAAAGAGATAATGGAGACAGACTTATGTACGGAATGGTAAATCAAGCTATAAAGAAAATGATTGTGGAACAGAAGGGAGAAAATTTCTGGCTAGAACTATGCTCCCAAACTGCTATCCCAGAAAAAGACTTTGTTGCTTTTCAACAATATGATGACGAAGTGACCCTAAATATCGTGCTTAAAGTCTGTGAGCTTACAGGAAAGAGCGCACAAGATTTACTGATAGCGTTTGGAAGGTACTGGATTCATTTTGCTTTTAGATCCGAATATAAAGAGGTTCTTCAAACTTTTTCTGAGGTCCCCTGTTTCTCTAATCAAATCGTTAAACGGCCTTCATGACATGCTGGAACAGACCTTTGAGGAATTAAAATCGCCGTCTTTTGATACTGTAGAGGAAAATTCAAATAAACTTGTTGTTAACTACTACTCTGACAGAGAAATGCCCTTGGAGTTTTTTGTCGTAGGACTTTTTGAGGGAATCTTTGAACACTTTGATCAAAAATGTAATGTCGAAATTATCGAGACACTAGGTCAGGCCAAGGCTACTTTTCAAATTCATTACTAATGTTTAGCGAAGACTTCCTTGATTCCATTTCCCCTTTTTGGATCTTCATAAAAAAAGATGGCAAGCTCCATTCTACCTCAAAATACTTTAAGCCTCATGTGAAAGAGGACGAACACATTACAGATTCTTTTTTGTTCAAGAGAGTATTCATTAGAGATGATGGGGACATCATCTCTAGCTTAAAAGGCAAGCTATTCAATTTGGAATTCAAAAAAAAACAGCTCATATTTAGGTCTCTGCTACATTCTGAAAAAGACTACGCCTTAATCACGATGTGGCCCTCTCTGAGAAATATTGAGCAAATTTCTGAACTGGGCATCCAAAACGAGATGTCCCATCCTGGTGCAGTTATTAAAGAGCTTCTCATTTCAAAAGACATCATAAAGCGCAATTCAGAGATTATTAAGAATATAGAGGTACAGGCAAAAGAGGTCAGGTACAAATACTTATTTGAGCAATCTAATGATGCTGTCCTGACCATGGCCCCCCCCTCTTGGCGTTTTACTTCTGCCAATAAAGCCGCTCTCAAGCTCTATGAGCTAAAAAATGTTGAGCAATTTTTTGAGCTTACTTTTGATAAGCTCTCACCGCCTCTTCAACCCTGTGGGTCCCCCTCGTCAGAGCTACTTAAGACATATATGGATGAGGCATTTGCCACAGGGGGCTCTTCATTTCCGTGGGAGTACTTGACTGCAAAAAAAAAGCTCGCTCCTTGTTTAGTCACGCTCAGCCGAATAATAGAAGACGAATTTACTTACCTTCAGGTAGTCGTCAGGGATACCTCTAAAGAAAAAGAGCTTGAAAAGTCATTGAGGGACTCAAATGAGTACCTTGAGCTTGCCCTAAGCGGTGCAGGCCTTGGAATATGGGACTGGGACCTTACAACCAATAAAGTGACCTTCGATAGAAGGTGGCTTGAGATGCTGGGACTCAAAGAAGGAGAAGTCGAGATGAGCTTTGAGACCTGGGAGAGCCGAGTTCATCCAGATGACCTCAAACAGGCACTAGAAGACATCGAAAAATACCGAAAGGGTCAAACCAAACGCTATGAAAATATCCATCGTATGCGCCACGCCTCTGGTTCATGGATCTATATTTTAGATAAAGGCCGTTTTTCGGATTGGGACTCTAATGGAGAGCCCACAAGATTTACTGGAACTCATCTCGACATTACCGAAAAAATAGAAACAGAGAAGGCCCTCATGAGAAATGCCAAGCTCGCCTCCATTGGTGAGCTAGCAGCAGGAATTGGCCATGAAATCAACAACCCCCTAAGCATCGTAAGAGGTTACCTCAACCTACTTCTAAAGAAAGAACCCAAACTCCCGGGTGATATCGTAGAAACCCTTGAAAAGGTTAATCACGCTTCGATTCGTATTCAAAAAATTGTAGCAGGACTCAAGAACTTTTCTCAGATTGAGAAAAGCACTAAAGAGAACTTCTTCAATGTCAAAAACCTATTTTTTGAAATGGAAAATATGCTCAAGGCCATCTATGATGCGGAGGGAATTTCTTTAAGTTTTAGCTACGACCAAATTCACGCCGGCGCCTGTATCCCGGGCGACCGTTTGAAGCTTGAACAAATCCTTCTAAATCTTTTTTCAAATGCCAAAGATGCTACCGAGGGCCAGAGTAAACGACTCATTACCCTTAGCTCACAAACGACTCCAAGTCATGTAACGATATCGATATCTGACAATGGTCATGGGATTAGCAATGACCTCAAAGGTCGTGTGTTTGACCCCTTTTTTACCACCAAAGATATCGGAAAAGGCACAGGTATCGGACTCTCCCTTGTTCACAGCTTCATAACCAAAGATTTTAACGGTGAGATTGATATTTTAGATTCTCGCTTTGAAACAGGCTGCACCTTCTTCATAAAAATACCAATAGAGGTCATCGATTATCGAGATGAAGGTTTTGATATCAAAAAACCTGAGCCAACCCGAAAATTCTCAATTAAGGCGATGCTCGTGGATGACGAGCAGGGAATCTTGGAGCTGCTAAAGCTTCAGCTAGAAGATATGGGCATTGAAACATCCTGCTTTAGCGATGGAGAAGAGGCCTTTAAACACTATCAGCAAAATCCCAATACCTATGACCTCATCCTATCAGACATAAAGATGCCTAAATTGAGCGGGCCAGAGCTTTTAAAAAAAATTCGTCATCACAAATCAATAAAACGGCCTAAATTTATCTTCATGACTGGCGGCATGAACGATATTTTAGAACATAATATCGACGAAGATTACGATGAGTTGATTGAAAAGCCCTTCAATGAAGAATCCTTTCTTAAAAAGCTAGAAGGTCTCTTTCCTGACTTCAAAAAATAGCGGCTCTATTGAAATTGAGGAGCTTGGATAACGCCTTGGTCATTGTGCTTGTTGTTGGGGGCGAAACACACAGCGAAAGCCTCTATCCTTTGCAGTTGCCCTTTTAAAAAAGCTGTCCCTTGGCTGAGATGAAAGTGAATAGATCCCACTTTTGCCAGGAAATTCAGCGTGGCCTCCTCTCACGGCTACTTTTGGAACTGGAACGGTTTCATTTGAAATAGTTTCATTTGAAATAGTTTCATATGAATTATTGATCATGCCCATCCCCAGAGTTTGACTTGGATAACTAGCACCAGTTGGAATGCGCGGCAGGTAGTCCTTTGCTGTTAAGCCCCAATCAGACGGGATAATGGCATGAATTGGAGTCCAGCCGCATGCTTTAGTAGGACAGGTTGGAATGGGCTCCAAAGCACCCCCGAGGGTCCAATCGGTCCATTCACCCGCATTACCCGCCAGATCCCAAACTTCCTTGCCGTTAGATAAGAAATGGCGCGCCCTTATATCTCTTGAGGCAACAGGACCATGATCGAGGAGTCGACCTTGTAAGTCGTAGCCGCATTCGTCGTTGTCAGGATTTTCAGATTCGTTGATATTTCCCCGAAAAAGACAACCTCTCCCCACTTGCCCACCTAACCAATTGCGAGGCTCCATCTCAATATTACGGGCCAACGTCATCCATTCTGGATTGCTTATTAGGTCATATCCTATTCCCAAACTTGTACAAGCGGTCTTTGCATCATCAGCAGTGATATTTACCCAAGGCTTACGCTCAGGCTCAGATTCAGCAACGGGCACAGATCCATTGCTCCCTGAGCCAGGTTTTTCATTCGCCTCAAACTGCATGACACAAAAACCGACGACCTCTAGCTCAGGACTTCCTGGCACCGGCACGTAGCCCTCTGGGCAATTGGCAGGTCCATAGACCCTTTCTTTCATCATCGTTTCATAAGTCATTATGTCTTCGTTAGTGCCTGATGAGCATTCCTCTCGACTAACGACGAGCTCAACAGTTGCACTCGGCTTATTGAGAATCACGGAGCCGTTGTTGCCACAGTCGAGCTGCAAAGCATCCCAGTTTCCGTTTAAACTACTGATGATATAGAAGTGATAGGTCCCAAAGGGAATCTCTGCACTAGTGACACTCGAGCTAAGACCGACCTTGATAATAGAACTTAATTTTACCTCATTAGGTGACAACGGATCATGCACCTCTTTTGCCAATTCCTCAGGTATGGCCCAGATGTAGCTCTCTTGCTTGGCTGCAGATTGGGCACTCCCAGCAAAGCTCAATACTACATTAGTGTGAGCACTTTTCTTGGGTGCACAAGACAGCACAAAGAGAGTCAAAGCGAAACCGGCTATGTAAACAAATAACATTTTAACCATTACAACTCCTGACTCAAGCGATAAATGCATAAGAGGGTTCCTATATTACAACCAATCTTAAATCGGCTTAATAGCTCTAATAGTTAAGAGGACTTAGAATATTTATTCTAAATAATTGATAGAAGCTAATGACCATGAAAGTAGGCACAAGGTATAAATAGTAGGTCGCCTAATATTAAGTTATTCTATTTTGACAGGACTTCATTCCATTAATGGGAATGCCTAAATACTAAATGATTTTAACAACTTAGAAACAGTTACCTCAACATACCCGCTTAAATCTAAAATGCATGGGTTTAACAAAAAGCTTACAAGGGTTTCAGATAACTTTTTTCCTTATTACAAATAAAGGTGTAACTATCCTCACTCTTGACCAGCTTAAGTTCTGCCTTCCTAGAAAAGCCATCTGTCGCTGTATCTTCAGGATTATGACAAATAAAATGCTTGAAAAAACGATCATTTTTATAAACTAGTATTACCTCGTGAATAATGTGATGATTGCCCCAGACACCTGTTTCTCCTCTTAAAAAAGGTAGTCTCCGTCAGAGTGGTACCTATTTAACCAAAGAAAGACACCATTAAGAAGTCCTTCATCCGAAGTAGGTTCAGTGGGAAAGTTATAGTTTAGTTTTGACCTAAAAAGTTTTGCATCATCTGGTATATTAAGCTTCTTATCTTCAAAGGTAATAATCTCCTTCTCTACAGTTAGATTACTTTTATTAAATATGACCTCGTCATCGCCATTTTTATTGCAGGAGAACAGGATTATTGTGATAAGAGTTAATATTATCTTTTTCATTTAATTTATGCCTTTTGCTTTTTTTCTAAAGTATTCAATTTTTTCTTGAAACTGAATCCCTTGCAATGCGTACTGAGAACGAATTAAATACTCCCTATGTTCTGACAGCAGTATAGCCTTCCAAAACATTTTACTTATGGTGCACGCATTACTTTCATCTAGAGAAGCATTATCTTGATTGAATAGGAAAAAGAATTTTTCTTCATTTACACCAGAGTTCTTAACTGCATCTAAGAAACATTTCTCATATAGGTCAGAATTAAATTCAAAAGAATCTTTATTTCTTAATTCAAGGCTTAAAGACTTCAAAGACAGGTCCATAAGCTTATTCGCATCCTTCAATCCTAAATACTCCACTAACAGGCCTCTTACATCTACTTTACCTTTTCCAGACCACCTCAGGGCACAATACTGAGGTTCCCCAAAGATCACTAACCTTTCGCTTATAATGTGATTTCGGATATTTGTATCATATTGGGTTTAAGAAGTATTTTGCTCACACTTTGCTCACAGCCACATGTGAGCTTTGATGAAATATCATGAAATAAAATGAATCAAAAAATAAGGGTAAGTCACCAATATTCCTCAAGAAAGCAATAATTCTGGAAGGTTATTAAATTAGTGTTTGGAATTCCCCTTGGGAGTACCATCTTAGAAAAGCCCTGCTACATGCGGGGCTTTTTTTTGCTCAAATTCCTAGCTTCTCCACCGTGGATTCGTCGCTCACTCCTCGGCGCTATCGCTTCTCGTCCCTCCCGCCTTACTCTGCTTCAAAATGCTATTCGCATTTTGCCGCAGGCAAGCCCCTTGGGAGTACCAAATTAAAAGAAGGTCCTAAATTAAATCTAACTTCATGGGATGTCCCTCTATAACGACGCCACCAAGTTTTGAGACATCATCTTCCTCATACTGGTGAAAGCCTTGGGACTCATAAAACTTCTTGGAAGTTTTGGTGGAACTTAAGAAGAGTTCCTTTAGTCCCTTAATCTTGGCCATCTCCTTTATGTAGAAGATGATTTCTCTTCCTAAACCTTTTTTAAGAACCTTAGGAGTTAAATAGAGGGCCGCGACCTCTCCCTTCTCCTCTTGCTCATTAATAAAGAGAAGACCGTAGCCTTCGATAGCCTCATCATATTCAACCACCCAAACAAAGTGGTTTTCGATTAACTTTTGCTTATTCTCTCTATTAAAAGGACGCCCTCCCCATGCAGCGATTTGCTCAGGAGTGTAATCAGAAGAGCAAACTTTCTTTATCGAAGTCATATGGGCGCGGTGAATCCCCTCTTCATCTCCAAGGCGAGCCCGTCTAACAAAGGCCTTATTTGAAACGCTTTTATGCCACTCTTGATAGATAAGAGATGTATATTTCATGTCCCAAAACTTATTTTGATGATAGATAGCAGACCTTAAAGTACCTTCATAAGAAAAGCCTAGCTTCTCCATGACTCTATAGGACGCTTCATTATCAACCTTGCAGCGGCATTGCATTCTCTCAATTCCATAGAGTTTGAAGCAGAAATCGATAACGGCCAGGGAAGCCTCAGCAACGATCCCCTTGCCCCAATAATCATCGGAAATGACATAGGCAAGTTCCATCGTCTTATTTTTTTGAGAAACCCAAAAAGCTCCCACGCAACCAATCATCTTACCGCTTTCTTTAAGTTCAATGGCAAAGGGCTCTGGCTCTCCCTTACTATAATTGGAGCCAGAATAAATATTAATGTAGTCGAGTGAGTCCTGAACAGTTTGATGCTTTTCCCAAAGAGTCCATTGGGATACTTGAGGCCTCTGAGCATACTCAAAAACATCGTCCTTATCACTCTCTCTTATATCTCTTAAGATTAGACGTTCAGTTTCAATTTTAGGTGGTTTCCACATAAGGCCTCCCCTTAAAACTATGAAGGATAGGCCTTAAGCAGACAAGTTAAAGCTAAAGAAATTAACGCATTCTTTTCGCTCCAAGAAACGATTTGCACCACTCTAGCGCAGGCCAAGACTCCGTCTTGAGTAATACTGCTTCTAAAGGTCTCACCGTATAACTTCTTGCCATTGAGATTTTCTCGATAATCCTCTGCTAATTGAGTCACTCGATTTGAATAGCGACCTGCATGGGCAAAGTTCATCATCATGGCCAATAATATTAGCCACATAGCTTTGTTATTGAATAGTCTCATTTCTCCCTCCCGATGGGTGTTTGGGTTTGGGTAAGGACAAGCTAACAAATTCCCCTACCCGTTATGAGAATTAAGCAATATTTATAAGGTATTTGATGCCATCGAACGCCCAAACAATGACATTTCTTTTACTTGGATAGCCACAGGCCTTAGGCCAAAATAGTCCTATGGGACAAAATCAAATTGAAAAGTTAAGACAAGAGACTATTAGTAATAAGAGTTTATCCACCCTTAATTACAGGAAATGGTACCAAGAAAATAAAAATAATCATCTCTTGTCTGCCTGGTTCCATCCCCTATTCAATTTTGGAGCACTCGCCCTCACCATTCTTTATTCATTTACTCAAATTGAAAGCTGGAACTGGCAACATGCATGATAGTCATTATAAGATTCAATCATCTCACTTCTTCTAAAAATCCTTTCTAAATGGCCGAAGGGAAAGATTTCCACTTCATTAATATGTTTATAGACCTGAGGGAAGTTACGAATAGATTTTTTTACATATTCAGGATCGTAGTCGGAAGTAAGAATTCTTGTATGGACATGCTCTAGACAGGAAAAACAATTAGCAACAGCATCGGGAAAGTTAATCAACCGAAATACACTTTCTAATCGGTAATCCAAAATGAGCTCTTCACTTGAAGAGAAATCCCTAATGACATGATCGTAAATATTAAAGTCATTCAAATTTATTCGCATATAACTAGAATCTCTTAGATTACTCTCGAGTTACCGTAATAAATCACATTAACCCCTTTTTTGGGAGGAAACTCACGCCAAGGGTCTATGACACAAGCATTATCCGGAAAAGGGTAATCATAAAATTCTCCTCGATGTGCTAGTAAATAAACTCCCGTATTTTCGGATGAATCCTCAAAGAAGACTTCTACATCATTAGACCTTAAGTAATGTGCTAGTAAGAGCGAGTAGCTCCCATCGGTATAAGGAACCCCAGGCTTGAAGGACTGTCCTAGAATACACACACTTGAACCAAATTTTTTGATGAAGCGGGCAAGATTCTCTGCCTGTTTTTCACGAGATTTCATTATAGAACTAAAAAGGTCATAACCAAGATCAAGCTTCTCTGCCAAGTGCCTAAGTGCGATATTATCTCTAGGATGACAAGGACCACCATCGCCCATACCTGGCTTCATATAAGTCGGACTCATAATTCTACGCGTACTTTGAGCGAGCGCGGAGGCGACAACATCGCAATTCATATGGCCTAGTTTTTGAGCGACGTCTTGAATCATATTAACCAGAGAAAGCTTTGCAGAAATGAAAGTATTGTAGAAGATCTTTATAGACTCTGCCTCCTCCCAAGTTCCGAACTCAAAACGAGTATCATCAGGAACCATTTTTTTATAAATATTGATTAAGGTCTCGATGGTACTATCTCTTTCACCACTTTCATTACCTAGAATGACCATCTCAGGGTTGATAAAGTCATTAGCTTCACTTCCCATAGCAATCAAGAAAGGGTTATAAACCAGGTTCTTGAGAGAAAGGTTTAGCTCTTCTTGAATACAACGTATCGTACCAGGAAGCACCGTACTGATAAGAACGACCATTTTCTCCCCAAGTATTGACTGTCCAAGCTCGGAAAGTACGTCTTTTACATCGGTATAATCAAAATCTTTAGAAGGTAAATGACTCGTTGGAGCTCTACCATCATAAGCAGAATCATGAGGTGTTGGAACTGCAATAAAAATGACATCGCTAGATTCAACAAGCTCCTGAAAATGGGAACACCACTTTACCTTATCAACCTGCTCATTCTTATCTTCGATATCATAACCAAACACTTGAAAGATATCGGCCATTTTTTCAGCACAAGGAAGTCCAAGCTTACCAAGCCCAATAACACCAATTGAAATATTTGAGAGATCTTTTAACATTTGCAGAAATTTTAAACTAACTTAGAGGCCATGACTAGGAAGACAAAACTAGAGTGTATGACTCAATCCTTTTTGAACCTCTTTATATAAGTACATCTTTGACATAGGTCTTCTACAAGATAGCCGTTTTCAAACCCCTCTCTAATTGATTTAGCACGCTCTCCAGCTAAAATATCAGAAAGTGAACATTCCGCTACATTACCAAGCACAATATGGGCTTCTTTATCTAAGCAACAAGGAACAACAGTTCCATCTGCGTGAATACCGAAGTGATTTCGAAGGCCTTGGCAGGTTCCCTTGTCTCCTTGATGAGGAAAATGAGGAGATGGCCATTCGAAACGACTATCAAAATGAAAATAGAGTTTTTGATCTGGAAAGACCTTCTTACTTTTTATCCCCCCTACATCAACTTTTCGTTTTAAAAGAAAATTTAAATGTTTTTCGAAATACGAAATGAGTTGTTCATTTTCAGAGAAACTTTTATCTCCATGATTCCAAAGCCTAAGGTTTATGTAGAGCTCTGGCCTCTCTATAAAAACCCTTTTTATAAAAGTTAAAATAGGATCTAGGTATTCATTTATCGGCCTCTCTGGAAAGTTATCCTGAAAGGCCTGCAAAGAAAAGTTGATCTGACGAATAGCAGGTGAACTTATAATTAGACTTTGAAATTTTTTAATAAGAATTCCATTAGTAGTGATTTGAAGGCTTGCTCCGTGTTTTTTTGAAACTTTTAGGATTTCTTCAAAGTTAGGATGAGCTAGAGGTTCTCCCATTAGATGCAGGCAAATATCTCGAGTTAAGGGGACCGCCTGCGAGAGAATAGACTCAAACTTCTCAACACTCATGATGTCTTTAGGTCGCTCGACTATCGGACAAAATGAGCATTGAACATTACAAATATTAGAAACTTCTATGTGGATGCGCTGATACAAATAGGACCTCTAAGGCAAGGCATCTAATCACTATTTCTTTTTAGCTTTTTTTTCAGCTTTTTCTTTAACCTGCTGGTTCATGCCTTGCTCATATTTTGCAATTTCTTCGGGAGAAAGTGTCGTTGGCTGAATCGTTTTAAGAGAGCTTCTCATTTTCAACATCTGCTCACACTTATGAATGCCACCATCGGCTTCAACTGGTACATTCTTTCGGCCCTCTTTCATCCAAGTGATTTCTTTTTGACAGTACTTACAGCGAGCCATTGAGCCTCTTTAGTTAAAAATTGAAAGCGATAGCCAGTCTACCACAAGGCTCCCCATAACTTAAGATTCGCCCAGCTATAAATAAAAAAGCCCCTTATTAAGGGGCTTTTTATGTAAAAACAATTTTCTGAAATGTGTTTAGACCGCTGTTTCCCTCAAGTAGCTCTTGTGGGCCAAAGTTTGAGTTCCTCCCTCAAAAAAGACCTTAATCTCTCTGCTGCCAACAACTTCCTCGACAAAGCCGACACCAAATTTCGGGTGCTTAATGAAATCTAAGCGAAAATACTCAGAAGAAGGGTCGTAATCCTTTGGGTTAATAGAAGGAATATTTTTTAAACTCTGCAAGTGATTGATACGGTCTGCATCAGTTTCAAACTTTATTGAATGAACCATGTGAAATCTCCTTTTCATGGGTGATCCACTCCTGTGGACACCGAGTCAGATTGGGATTTTTTAATCCCGATTCAACTTTATAACTTGGGTCTGAAACAAAGCTGTGACTTAGAAGACAGAAAACTGGAGTTCTCTTTCTAAGTAAAATTAATTTAGCACACTCGTTCTGTTTTTCAACCTATACAAACCTCAAAAAGACTTACACATGCCTCACCTTATGTATTTTCAGTGGGTTATATAGCTCTATTTAATAATCGTTTATGTTAGTACCTATACCGAAACTTTAGATAAGATGAATTTATGCCTAGTAACGAAGGTTTTGACCGAAAAACATTCGAAAACGTATTCCCTAAAACTTGTACAGTTTGTGGCAAGGTCTATTCCACTTGTGACGAGTTCCTTAGTAAAACATCCTC
The DNA here is from genome assembly GCA_030427595.1 of Bacteriovoracia bacterium. Classification (GTDB taxonomy): domain Bacteria; phylum Bdellovibrionota; class Bacteriovoracia; order Bacteriovoracales; family Bacteriovoracaceae. The sequence goes on from JAUIBX010000005.1 coordinate 24,617, forward strand.
CTTAGATCGAGGTGACCTTTCCCAAGGGCCAAAGAATAGCGTTCTTGCCTATCGAAATTGTGATTGTGGATCTACCTTAACGATAAAGCTGGAGGACCTGCGCGACTATAGCCCTGAAGGCATCAAAAGAAGGGAGGAATTTCGAAAACGCCTAAAGCAGGTAAAGGAAACTGAAGGTCTTGATGACCAGGAGGCCGTAGCTAAGGTAAAAAAAGAGATGGGCTTTTAAATAGTCCAAGCTTGTCCTTTTGTGCACAGTCCAAAACCTCTAGCTTAAGTTTCTACAGACAATCAAGTACTTATCCCAGGCACACCTTGACCCCACCGTGGAAAATTTACCATCAGCCCCAAAAGAATCAGAGACTTAGGTAAACCATTACCTCAAATCTAATGTTTTGAGGGTTAATTATGAGAGAGCAAAATTTTAGAGAATTAATGAAAGTGTCCGTTATTGGTCTTGTGCTTGTGAGTCTCTTCTTTAGCTGTGGCAAGGATAATGAGATTCCAGCAGCACCACAACCAGTTACACCTATTCCTCCGGTTGCCATTCAACCGGCAAAAAACCTTCTTATTCCTTTTGACCATAGCTTTGAAGAAGTTGAAATGGTTCAAAGAGAAACGAGACCTCGAATTCGTATCCCTAGCACTACTCATTTTAGAGTGACTGGTACTCGTCGTCGTGAAGCTCTTTTTGATATTACAAGGATTGCCTCATTTGAAGGTGAAAAGGCCTTAAGACTTCTTCGCGGTGAAATTCAAAGTCTTATCATCCCGACTTCACCAAGGGGGGAAAAGTCTCCTCTCATTGTTGAAAGTGGAAAGAGGTATAACTTTACGGCCTTCATCCGCTTCCCACGTCAAAATAGTAATATTCCAAACGGAGAAGTTGGACTTAGGCTATTTGATAACGAAGAAGATGTGGGAGATGTCTTTAAGAGTTTTGATGTTAGAGGAGTTCAAGAGAATTGGTATGAAGTTAGGGCCCAATTTGAAATCCCTCGTTCCGTCAATAATGCCAAGATCGTTTTACAAGTCAGTGGCTCCGACGACCTTCTTATCGATAATCTTCAGTTTATTGAAGCCAGATAAAAAAGGGCCTCTTGGGCCCTTTTTCAAACTACATATTTTCGTAATCAGGAATTTCGCCGGTCAAGGAATCTAAGAAGGCCATGATCGCCTCAACTTCACCCGGCTTCAGGTCAACTCCAAGTTGATGTTTTCCCATCAAGACTACTGCCTCTTCGAGAGTCTTAACCTTCCCATCATGAAAGTAGGGCCCTGTCTTTGTAATATTACGAAGGGAGGGCACTTTAAAAAAGTACATGTCATCATTATCTTTGGTGACATTAAAGCGCCCCTTGTCCTCGGTATCATAGGGAATTTCTAAACCAATTTTTTGGTAGAGACCACCACCAATGGCCACCCCATTATGACAGCTGGTACACCCCACCTCTGAAAATACCCGTAGACCTTCTTTCTCATCTTCAGAAAGAGCATCTTGATTTCCCTTGAGGTAATCATCGAAGCGACTTGGTGTAAGTAGATTTTTTTCAAACTGTGCTATGGCCTCTGCCATATTGTCGTAAGTCATTGGACTTTTCGATTTAGGAAAAGCCGCTTTAAACATATCAGCGTAACCCTCAATATTTCTTAGACGTTTAACAGCTGTTTCCTCATCCGGAATCGCCATCTCAACTGGGTTTAAGATAGGTCCTTTTGCTTGCGCCTTGAGATCTTCAGCGCGTCCATCCCAAAACTGCGCGATATGAAGTCCAGCATTGTAAACTGTAGGGGAATTGCGATCTCCCCTTTGCCCTTTATGACCGGGGCTAGTAGGCTCATTGTCGACCCCATACTTATCCAACATGTGACAACTATTGCAGCTAATATCGTTGGCGAGAGAAAGGGCTTTTTCAAAATAAAGCTTCTTTCCTAGCTTGACTTGAGCAGCCGCTACTTTATTGGAGGTATCAACCAACTTTTCAGGAAGGGGCTCAAAAGTCGTCTTTACATCTTCGTAATCGACCTTGGCGTAATTTGGGTTTTTACGGTCGATATTGCTCTTGGCGCATCCCGCAATAAACAATGCCATTACTAAAGTTAAAGGGGTGAATTTCATGATCTTCTCCTACTCTGTAAACAAGTTCTATGAACTCTTCAACACTCTAATTTTATTCAAAAAAGTGCCTCCAAATCCATGCTCCAGATCAAGGTTTGTGGAAAATTTCCCGGATGTAAATAATTGGTTTTTATGAGACGATTTAAATTGGCAAAGAAATGGAGGTAAAGCCTATGCCCTTAGTTGAGTCGAGTTACAACACGCCTGCTTTTATGGCGAACGGACATTTCCAAACCCTCTACCCCTATTTTTTCAGAAAAGTTAAAGACATCCAATTTGAGCGCCAACGAGTTGAGCTTAAAGATGGGGACTTTATTGATATCGACTTTCTCAATAACAATGCTGACTCACTCATAGTGCTCACCCATGGCCTCGAAGGAAACAGCAATACTGGCTATATCCGTGGTATGGCAAAACACCTCAGTGAGACTAGTAATGTGGATGTCATTGCTTGGAATATGAGGAGCTGTTCTGGAGAGCTCAACAGGAAGAGTCACTTCTACCATGCGGCCAGCTGCAGTGACCTCAGTGAGGTGATTGAATTTGCAAAATCCAAGAAAAAATATAAGAAGGTTCACATCATTGGCTTTAGCCTTGGTGGCAACTTAACGGCTTTCTATGCCTCTACTGTTGATGAGAATAAATTAAGTGAAATCAATTCGGCGACAATATTTTCAAGTACTCTCCACCTTGCTTCCAGTATTGAGAAATTAAAAGATAGCCAGATTGGAAACTTCTACTCAGAGAGCTTTCTTGTCACGATGAGAAAGAAGGCCTTGGAAAAGCAAAAGTTAGGCCTTCTTGATATTGATCCCGAAAGGATAAAAAGCTGTAAAGACTTTATTGAGTTTGATGAGTTGGTAACCGCTCCAACAAATGGCTTTAAAGATGCTTTTCATTACTACGATGAAGCCAGTGCCATCAACGTTCTTCACAAAGTCAAAGTTCCTACACTCCTCATTCAATCGAAGGATGACCCTTTTCTGACAAAGGAATGTTTTCCCATCAGAAAGGCCTATAGAAATAAGAACCTCTTTCTCGAAATTACTCCCACAGGTGGCCATGTTGGCTTCATGAAACTTGATAAGAAGCTGATGTTCTGGAGTGAAGAGCGAGCAGCTCAATTCATTAAAGAAGTCGCATAAAAAAGGGGCCAAAATTTAGCCCCTCTCTATTTTTCATTTACCTTTATTATTTTTCAACTTCTAAACGGTAACCACCTGTCGCGCCTTTATATCCTTTAACAAGAACATAGTACTCTCCTGCAGAAGCTGTTCCCGCAATGGATTCCGTAGAGGTCACACTTTCACTCTTAGCAAGAAGTTTTTCCTGAGAGCTAAAGACGTAGAGGTCAAGGTCCTGACTACCATCAATCTTAAGAACTATTCTGATGGAACTCGTGGAATTCAACTTGAATTTGAAATAATCAACATCACTAGCTGAAGAAATACTTCCCTTAAGGACCTTATTAAGGCTTAAAGTTCCTGCCCCCTCAAAAGTATCATTATTCTTACTTGGAGGATCTTGTTGGATAGGACCAGATCCCAAACCAACTTGAGGGAAATTACTTGTTATGTAAGAGACAATCTTATCCATAGGAACGGCATAGTTCTCAACACCCCTACCAAGACCATTATTTCCTAAACCTGCATGGTGGATGGCCACAACCTTATGACTTGTCCCACTAAAGACGGGTGACCCACTTGATCCGCCAAGAGTATCAGCATCATGAGTGAGGCTACCATTTTCGAGGGCTCCAGAACCAAAACTAATCTTTTTAGTGTAGTAACAGTTTCGATCAGTGTAATAGTCACAATTTTGCTGAATAACATAGACATCACCGGGACCACTAAAAGACTCCTCAGAGAGCTCAACTACGCCATATTTTTGACCCGGGTTACCCGTACACTTCAAAAGAGCAAAGTCCAGTTCTTGGTTATTTCCAATAAATTCTGAACAATCAAACCTTTCCTCTTGTCCCTTTGGAACCCCTTCAACGACATTAAAACTCACTGTTACCCCCCTTGCATGAGACTCTGTTGGGATACAATGGTGATTGGTCATCAAAATATTATTCTTGATAAGAAATCCTGTGCATCGGCTTCCCATTGCAGGAAGATCAACATGAGCAACTGCACTAGCATTTCGTTTTTCCTCTGCTTGAGATTTTAATGTGGTCACCTCCTCCCAATCTAAACTTCCAACAATAATTGAGGATTCGACAACATCTAATCCTGCAGCTGGTGCCGCGTCTCGCTTTCCACAAGAGGCTGTCCAAACAAGGCTAAGAGATAGAAGAGAAATAAAAAGACTTTTTTGTGAATTCATGGCAACTCCTTTTCCATGGCCGTTAATTGAGCGTCTCTCCAACGACACTCTAAAGCCCCTTCATTAAAGCCTTTGGGGCATTCATTGGCCCCTCACAACTTCTTTCAAACCTCTATTGAAAGACAAAGTTCGAAGATCAATTAACTATTGAAAATCACGGAATAAAAATAACGATTTCATTAGCGTCTTCTTAGTTTCATCGTGACACCAGTTACATATTGTCACCATAGGATGTAGCTATCATACGATTCCATTTAAGAACTTCTTTATAAATCTCCAAACCACTAATCTTTATTCAACAAAAGGAGAAAGCAATGATTAAAGCAAATAGAATAGATCACATTAACTTAACTGTTTTAGACCTCAATAAAAGTGCACGCTTTTACAAGGGAGTCTTTGGGTTAGACTCATTTGAAAAGGGAGAGAGTAATGGTAGTCCCTATGAAATCATAGGCGATCCGCAATCTTTTTACCTATGTCTATATGAAGGGAAAAAGAGAATGAAGGGACCTGTGAATCACCTCGGTATTCACATAAAGAACTTTGAACAGAGCATATTAAGACTCAAAAAGAACGATATCAAGCTACTCTATGGCGGAGTTGTCCAATACCCAAAGAGCCGCTCTCTCTACATTCAAGATCCTGACGGTAATGAAATAGAGCTCTCTGAGTTCTTTGGTGGAGATCTTGAGAGCATGAGAGCTAGCTGATTTAATTGACAAGAATCTCAACAGCTTTAAACTAAAGTTAAGGATAGGGGAGTCAAATAGACTGAGAGGCGAAATAGGATCGCGACCCTTAGAACTTGATGTAGGTCAACCTACCGTAAGGAGCTCCTTTCTTGTCTCAATTTTCCACCCATCCCGATATTTTCAATCTCATCACTGGCCTTGATTGGTTGATCTTTTTTTTGATTCTTGGGGTTACTCTTGCCTTTGTTTTCTACGGCGAATTTATCAAAACCAACAAGGGCCTTAAATTTAACCTTCTTGATCACCTCATAATGGGCAGGCGCCTGACAACTCCCTTCTTTGTGGCAACACTCGTGGCGACTTGGTACGGAGGAATTTTTGGTGTCACCCAAATTGCCTTTAATAAAGGTATTTACAATTTTGTAACCCAAGGAGTTTTCTGGTACATCGCCTATATTATCTTTGCTCTCTTCCTCGTTGAAAGAATTGCTTCTTATAAAGCTGTAACTCTACCCGATCTCATTGAAAAAATGTTTGGCCCAAGGTCAGGAAAAGTCGCTGCCATTTTTAACTTCTTTAATGTCCTACCCATCGCTTACGTCATCAGTCTAGGCCTTTTTATCAAATCGTTTTCAGGTTTTAGCCTCAACACTTCAATGCTGTTGGGGCTTATTTGTGTGCTCAGCTATTCGGTTTGGGGAGGACTACGCTCTGTTGTTCTTTCAGACATTATTCAATTCTTTGTCATGTGCTTAAGCGTTGCTCTTGTTCTTTTTTTTAGCTTACAAAGTTTTGGAGGAATGGGTTTTCTTAAGGGCAACCTCCCCTCCCACTACTTTTCTTTAACAAGCAACGAATCTTTACTCGATACACTTATATGGGGATTTATTGCTCTTAGTACCTTAGTCGATCCAAACTTCTACCAACGCTGCTTTGCTGCCAAAGATGCTTTGGTCGCCAAAAAGGGCATTATTCTCTCGACAGGTGTTTGGATTCTCTTTGACCTCTGTACCACCTTTGGCGCAATGTACGCCAAGGCCGTTATCCCTCAAGCTGAATCTGGACAGGCCTATCTCACCTACGCTGTCCAACTCCTTCCTTCGGGCTTTCGTGGGTTTTTCTTAGCAGGACTTCTCGCGACGATCCTCTCTACTCTCGATAGTTACCTTTTTTTAGCAGGGACAACTCTCACCTATGACCTTTCTGGAGAGAAGAATCGGGAAAATCCTTTCTATCACTCCATGGGAGTTCTCATGGTGGGGGCCTTGGCCTTGGGTATGGCCCACTTTTTCTCTGGCAATATAAAACTTGTATGGAAAACCCTTGGTAGCTATTCAGCAGGATGCCTACTTTTCCCTGTACTTCTAGGACATATCAAAAAGAAGAAATTTCACGACCTCACTTTTGTTGGTTCATGCTTGATTTCTGCAGTGGCCATGACCTTGTGGATATTCGCTGATATTAACCCATGGGGTCATTCCATCGCCCCACTCTACATTGGCGTGCTATCTTCCCTAATATCCATGAATGTCTTGCAAAGATTCTACGACCAAAAATCCGTCTAAAAGCGCAGCGCAACAATTGCCTCAATTTTTTGAGCATAACACCATGATGAAAGGCGCAATATCCGTTATTCTTATGGGCGAAAAAAGCAAAGAAACCAAGGATTTATTGTGTCTACTGAAGACAAGCAAGAGGCCCAAAAGCAGGCCGCACTCGAATACCATTCCCAAGGACGCCCAGGAAAACTCGAAGTCATTTCAACTAAGCCAACAATTGGAAGTAGCGATTTGGCAAAGGCCTACAGCCCAGGTGTTGCTTGGCCTTGTATGGAAATCGCAAAAAACCCTGATGACGTTTATAAATACACAGCTAAAGGGAATCTTGTTGGGGTTGTTTCCAACGGTTCTGCAGTTCTCGGACTTGGTAATATTGGCCCAATGGCCGGTAAACCGGTGATGGAAGGAAAAGGCATCCTTTTTAAAAAGTTCGCCGATATTGATGTCTTCGATATTGAAATTGATGAGCCCGATGTTGAAGGCATGGTTCGTGTTATCAAATCCCTTGAGCCAACTTTTGGTGGTATCAACCTTGAAGACATTAAAGCTCCCGAGTGTTTTGAAGTCGAAGAACAGCTCAAAGAGATAATGGATATTCCAGTCTTTCATGACGACCAACACGGTACGGCCATTATCGCCAGTGCTGGATTCCTCAATGCACTTGAAATTACCAAGAAGAAAATTGAAGAAGTGAAGGTCGTATTCTCTGGTGCTGGAGCCGCGGCCGTAGCTTGTGCCCGACTCTTCATTAACCTTGGAGTAAAGCCTGAAAACCTCACCATGTGTGATTCAAAAGGTGTCATTTACAAGGGAAGAAAAGAGGGCATGAATAAGTATAAGGATGAGTTCGCGGTCGATACAAAGAACCGAACTCTTGCCGATGCCATGAACGGTGCAGATGCCTTTATGGGTGTGTCAGCAAGAGGTGTTTTAACCAAGGAAATGGTTAAGACTATGAACAAAGGTCCAATTATCTTCGCCATGGCCAATCCAGAGCCAGAAATTTACCCCCATGAAGTGGCCGAGGTTCGTGACGATGCCATCATGGCAACTGGCCGCTCCGACTTTCCCAATCAAGTGAATAATGTTCTTGGTTTTCCCTTTATCTTTAGAGGTGCACTTGATGTAAGTGCGAGAAAGATTAACGAAGAAATGAAAATCGCTGCCGTTAAGGCGATTGCTGATCTTGCTAAAGAAGAAGTTCCGGAGGAGGTCCGCCTAGCTTATGGAAACGAAGACTTTACCTTCGGCCCAAATTATATCATTCCCAAGCCCTTCGATTCTCGCGTCCTTACCACTGTTACTCCTGCTGTTGCTAAAGCAGCGATGGACTCAGGTGTAGCAAGAACAGAGATTAAAGACCTCAATGAATATGCGGCAAACCTTCAAAACAGGCTTGGGACAACGGCTTCCTTCATGAAGTCTCTAAGGGATCGTCTCAGCAGCTTTGTTAAAAAGAATAATTCAAAAGTCCGCATGGCCTTTGCTGAGGGTTCCAACACGAGAATCCTACAGGCTTGTAAAATTCTTCAGAGTGAAGGAAGAATTGAGCCTGTGCTCTTAGGAAATGAAAAACAAATAAAAGCAAAGATGGAATCTCTTGGTCTAATCAACGCTTTAGGTGATCTTGAGATTATCCAGCCAGACCAATCTCCCCACTTTGAGGACTACTACAAGCAATACTGCGCTCAAAGGCAACGAAATGGTGTCTCCCTTTATCATGCGGAAGACCTCATGGTTCAAGAAAACTACTTTGGTTCCATGCTTTTGAAGAATAAAGAGGTGAATACTTTTATTGCAGGCCCAACTTTGGACTATGCCTCTAACCTTCTCCCTATTATCAATGTCGTGGGAACTCAGGAAGGCTCCAAGGCCAGTGGTATTTACATCCTTGTTTTCAAAAACCGTGTTCTCTTCTTTGCGGACTGTACCACTCAAATTGAACCTACTGCAGAAGATATGGCCGAAATTGCTGCCAATACAGCACAGCTATTCCGCTACCTTATGAGAAGAGAGCCAAGAACGGCTTTCCTAAGTTTTTCAAACTTTGGCTCTAACAACTCTCAAGAGGCAAAGAAAGTTAAGAAGGCCGTCTCTATTACAAAGTCTCGTTACCCAGAAATGATTGTAGATGGAGAAATGCAAGCTGACGTTGCCGTGAACAAAGGCATCCTCGATAAGCTTTTTGACTTTCACACTCTCAATGGTCAAACAGATGTTCTTATTTTCCCCAACCTCAGCTCTGCCAACATCAGTTATAAGCTTCTTAGTCAGTTGACCGATGCCAACGCTATTGGGCCAATCCTTGTTCCTATGAACAATACTGTAAATATTATTCAAAGAACGGCTCCTGTTTCAGAGATCGTTAATATGTGTAACCTGACAGCACTTCTCTCAGAAGAACAGGAAAGAAGGTAGAAAATGGAAAAGAATATTATAAAAACAGACCTTGCTCCAGAGGCCGTTGGTACTTACTCCCAAGGAGTTGAGTACAATGGCACCTTCTACTTCTCAGGCCAAATTGGACTTGATCCCAAGACAATGGAATTGGCCCAAGGCTTTAGAGGTCAACTCGATCAAATTATGAAAAATATTGATGGACTCTTGAAGTCACAAGACCTCACTAGAGAAAATATCATCAAGACGAGTATCTTCGTTACTGATCTGGCCAACTTTGGTGAAGTTAATGAGGTCTATACAGAATATTTTTCAGAGCCTTACCCTGCGAGAAGCTGTGTACAAGTTCCAGCCCTTCCCAAGGGTGCTGTGGTAGAAATCGAAGTCATCGCAGCTCGCTAGGATGTTTGGATCAAAGTACATCTTTGAAACCAAAGAAACGAGAACGATTCGTTACCTCAAAAATGCGCTTCTCTATATTTTTGGGCTGATCTTCTTCTATATCATTTCCGGATACTTCTTTATCCTCTTCAGTGATAATGAGAATCAGGTCGCCCAAGAGAAGTTCTTTAAAAGTTCCCCCGATATTATCGTCATTTTTACTGGCGATAGTGGCAGAATCCCTTACGGCATTAAGCTGGCCAAAAAGTATAAGCAGTCCAATATTTTTATTACAGGCGTCTATGCCAAGAACTCAGTTGAGACGATTTTGACTCCGCTCCAGCTAGGTGATGAAATTGATATTAATCTCCTTGAGATCGATTACTTTGCTCGCAACACAGTGGAAAATTGCCTCTCAACTCTTCGTCACCTAAGAAAAAAGAAAGGGTTTAAGGACATATTAGTTGTTAGCCACGATTATCATATTCCTCGCATCAAGACGATTTTCAATAAAATCCTCACCGAGGATGATCCCTATAAATTATCCTACCAAGGTCTTAGTAATGATTATTCTGAATGGAGGAACCTCAAAATCCTTTATAAAGAAGTCTATAAATACATCAGAACTTATGCCTTTCTTATGATCTGGGATAATGAAACAGACTCACTGCCGATTTAATTAGACACGATTAACAGAAATAACTTCTTCATGCCCTTCAATTGAGGCAATTGTTTTGAGAAGTTCTGAATAATCTTTCACTTCAATCTCAAAGATAAAAGATCCCTTGCGATCTGGAAGTGATTTCGCCATAGCAGAACGGATATTAACGCCGGTACTGTTAATGGTTTTTGATATTGTCGAAAGAATGCCAGGTTTATCATGAGTAATTACACGTACATTTACAGGGTGCTTAAAACTAAAGTCCGGGTTCCACTCAACGTGAACATCACGATTCATTTCCGCCTGATCCATTCGAGTACAACCAGCAGTATGCACGGTAATACCACGTCCTCTTGTGATATAGCCTTTAATCGGGTCACCAGGAATGGGATTACAGCATCGTGCAATTCTCACGACTATATCATCTAGGCCATCCACAATAACTGCATTATCACGATGAGACTTTCTACGAGCAGCTTGGTTAAGCTTCTGTGAGTACTGATCAATTTTCGCGAGCTTTTCCTCAGGGTCATTCTCACTCTCTGCGACTTTCTTTTTAAGAGAGGGAACGGCCTTAAGGACCTGAGTGATCGTGTTTTTCCCTGAGCCAACATTGATAAACATTTCATCAACATTGGAGCAACTCAAAGCCTGATAGGCCTTATCCAACTCGCCACTTTTTGTAAGGGTTTTGATCGATGTATCGTAGCTTCTAAAAGCCTTCTCAAGAATATCTTTACCGATCTCTTTATGATTATCTCTCTCAACTTTGAGAAGATACTGCTTAATTTTAGTTTTTGCTCGAGAAGACCTAACAATATTAAGCCAGTCTTTACTAGGTGTTTGATTCTTACTGGTTAGGACCTCTACAGTATCGCCTGACTTTAAAGTGTAGCGAAGAGGAACCATCTTCCCATTAACCTTGGCACCAACACAACGGTACCCGACTTCTGTGTGAACACCGAAAGCGAAGTCGAGTGGAGTGGCCCCATGCCTAAGCTCAAAGACATCACCTTTGGGCGTAAAAATAAAAACCCCTCCAACATCCAAGTCATTCTTAACAACATCCATGAACTCAGAATTGTTGGAAACATTTTGATTAAATTCAAGAAGCTGCTCAACCCAATCGAGTTTTGTCTTTCCAGAATGGATTCCTTCTTTATACTTCCAGTGAGCAGCAACACCTGTCTCTGCAACTTCATCCATTTCGTCAGTTCGAATCTGTATTTCGATTCTTTCTGCTTTGGGACCTATAACCATGGTGTGTAGCGATTGATAGCCATTCACCTTAGGGATCGCAATATAATCTTTAAAGCGACCCGGTATCGGTGTGAAGGCAGAATGAATAATCCCCAAGGCCTTATAGCACTGGGTGATATTTCCTACGATCACCCGAAAAGCAAGGATGTCATGAATCTGCTCAAAGTCTACTCCTCGAGCAGTCATCTTTTTATAGATAGAATAAAAATGCTTTGGACGCCCCTTAATTTCAGACTTAAGGCCATGATCGAGTAGCTTCTCTCTAAGGACTTCTAACGTATCCCCTATATAGTCGTCTCTCTCAGACTTTTTCATCGCCACTTTTTCAGCAAGGCGATAGTAAATATCGGGATGCATAAAGCGCAGGCATAAGTCTTCCAATTCTGACTTTACCGAGTTGATACCGAGACGACTCGCAAGAGGTACATAGATATCTAATGTCTCTTGAGCGATTTTCTTTTGTTTAGCATCAGATACATATTGAAGTGTCCGCATATTATGCATGCGGTCTGCAAGTTTTACGATGACAACTCTGATGTCCTTGGCCATGGCCACAACCATCTTACGAAAGTTTTCTGCTTGGCCTTCTTCTCTTGTCTTGAAGTTAATTTTAGAAATCTTAGTGAGTCCAACAACCAGTTGAGCAACAGCTGGGTTTACTTCATCTTCGATTTCTTCCGGTTTTATATCACAATCTTCGACAGTATCATGGAGGAAGCCCGCCATAATGGAGTCCGCATCCATTCTCAATTTAACGAGGGTCGCGGCAACATTAATGGGATGGATAATATAATCTTCACCTGAACTACGTTTTTGCCCACGGTGTGATTTTTCGGCAAGTTCGTATGCCTTTCTCATGAGGTCAAAGTCTGCATCAGGATAATAGGACTCCACACGACGAAGAACATCATCAATTGTCAGGTCTCTTTCATGTGAAAAGTCTAATGATTGAAACAAAAACGCCTCTTTATCTTATGCTCTATCCGCCAACAAATCTGCTACCAAAGACCTTAGATCTTGATAAGCTTGATCAAGTTTATCGTTTACCACGACAAAATCGTAATCATCTTTACGCTTTAATTCGGACTTTGCATTTTCAAGTCTCAATTTTATCACATCTTCGGTATCGGTACCTCTTCCCCTTAATCTTTCCTCAAGAACTTCAATACTAGGGGGAGCGATAAAAATGGCCTTGGCCTCGTCACCGAACTGCTTTTTCATATTGTCGGCACCTTGAACATCAAGATCAAAGAGCAGACTAAAGCCATTATCAACCTTGGTGCTAACAAAGCCTAGAGAGGTTCCATAGAAGTTACCGTGAACCTCGGCCCATTCTATAAAATCACCTTGGTCACGCTTTTTAATGAACTCTTCTCTTGAGATATAGAAGTAGTGTTTACCGTCAACTTCACCAGGACGGATTTCTCTTGTGGTAAAACTTACGGACCAGTGAAGCTCTCTAAACTCTTCCTTCAACCTTTTTATGAGGGTTGATTTTCCAGTCCCAGAGGGAGCAACGATGATGATGATTTTTCCACGTTTACTCATATCTATTCTAGGTTTAATCCCTGTTCTCTAATCTTTTCAAGCTGCACTTTCATTTGAACGACATTATTTGAGATCTCTTGTACAGCTGACTTTGACCCAATTGTATTGGTCTCACGATTCAGCTCCTGAACAAGAAAGTCAATTTGGCGTCCGCACTCACCACCTTTTTCAAGAAGCTCATTAAGCTTATGAAGGTGAGATTTAATACGATTAATCTCTTCATGAACATCTAGCTTTTCTAAGTAGAAAATCACTTCTTGCATAAAACGAGGCTCATCTACTTTAATTTCGTCTTTATATTCATCAAAGCGCTTTCTCAGCTTATCCTCTACACCTTTTTGAAAAGTCTCAGACAGGCCTTCAATCTTTGAGAAATAACTTTCATACTCATCCCGATGCTGCTCTATCACTTTTTGAAGCTTTCCACCTTCATTAGCTCGGGATTCCTTAAGGCTCTGAACTGCCCCCTCAAAGGTCTTGAGGGTGAGCTCCATAAGCTCCGGGTCCTTACTCAGATCTGTATCGGCAAGGAACTCATTTCTTAGAAACTCAGTTGGTTGAATAGTTAAACTTCCTTCTCCAACCCAAGTTTTTACCTTTTCGAGGTAGTCCTTAACTTTACTGGCATCAATATCATCAAATTTAGAGTTGCTCTCAGCACGCTTGAAATTAACATAAACATCAAAACTTCCCCTTTTATGTTCTTTGAAGAGAAGCTTTTTAAGATCAAGCTCTATGGCATTGAAAAGAGAGGACATCTTGAAACGATAATCTTTAAAGCGGTGGTTTACTGATTTAATTTCAACAGTAACTACGTAATTATCATTTTCTTCTTCTGCGCGGCCAAAGCCTGTCATTGAGTACAAGGCCATCAGAGATCCTTATTGAAATACTTGAAATTCAGATTCTTGAGAGGCATCAATTGTTTGATTACCAATCCTTCTAAACTTATTAAAGCGATTCTCTAGCAACTTTTTCTTACTCACTTTACTGAGTGATTTAATTTCTTTTTCAAGAGACTTCTTAACCATCTCAAAGGTTGCTTCGGGGTCTTTGTGTGCTCCCCCGCTAGATTCACTTACGATGCTGTCGATAACACCAAGCTCGAGAGCTTTGTGAGGACCAATGTCGAGAGAATTAGCAGCGGTTTCAGCTTTCTTAGGGTCGGCCCAAAGAATTGAGGCACAAGACTCCGGAGAGATCACTGAATAAATTGAATATTCCATCATCAAAACTTTATCCGCAATAGCGATACCGAGGGCACCACCAGAGCCGCCTTCACCAATAACGAGGGAGATGATGGGGGTTTCAATATCAAACATTTTGGCGAGGTTTTCAGCAATCGCACTTGATTGGCCGCGCTCTTCAGCTCCAATACCAGGGTAAGCACCTGGAGTATCCACAAAGGTAATAACAGGAATATCAAAACGTGCAGCCATTTCCATTAAACGTAGGGCTTTTCTATAACCTTCTGGACGAGGCATACCAAAATTGTGAGTAACCTTCTCTTTTGTCTTCCTTCCCTTTTCAATACCAATCACACAAACTTTCTGACCATTGAGGTACCCAAAGCCACCAATGATGGCCTGATCATTAGCGAAGAAACGATCACCGGCAACCTCATGAAAATCATCAATGATGGCCTCGATATAATCTACAGTATGTGGTCTTTTGGGATGTCTAGAGAGCTGGACTCTTTCCCAAGGGGTAAGGTTTGAATAAATCTCTTTGATTAGGGAGTTTACTTTCTTTTGAAGGGCCTTGATCTCTTTTGAAATATCAATTTCTGATTTTCTTTCTGCCTCTTGAAGCTCCTCAATTTGTTTTTCGAGGGCCCTAACAGGCTTTTCAAAGTCCAACGTAAAATCATTCAACAGGTCACTCATGAACCCACCTAGGCTAAGTTGCTAATTTGAATAAGCACCTTATAAAAAATTGAATGAGAAAACAATGGATTATAAAGCTTATACAACGCCTAAGCTTTTGATATTAGGAGCCTCGCTCACACAAGAGCGCTGCGACATGGAAAGTATTACTGAATGTTCCAGCCCTGCACCGAGCCGCCCTCAAAATAGACAAACTTGATGCTGCCATTTTCATAGAATGCCCAGCGCTCATTTTCATTGCGAGGGTTCCCTGCAACTTCGACCCTAGCAGGTCTGCCCCAAGCATTAATGACCTCATCTTTGGTCATCCCTAGCTCAAGAGAGTTGCGATAAACTGGCTGAAGCGAGGCAAGGCCACGCGCTCCACCTCTGCGGTACCCCACTTGAGGATATTCAATTCTTCTGCTTTCAAGATACTCACGCCTCTCTTGAGGAGTAAGCGTAAGATAGTAAATCTTCTCAGATGGAGTCTCTAACTGATCTCTTACAAAGTTGTAGGTTTCTCTTTCTTTTAAAGAAAGCCTGCGTTCACGAAAAGCGAGCTCTCTATAAATGGATTCATTTTCAGCGCGACTTTGACCTTGATATTCAGAGGCGGGAGTTCGCATAGCAATTTCATCCCTCGTACGATGGGGAACCCCAGCGTCACCTGGAACATAATCAAAATCTTCTCCAGGAACGAAAACATTCTCTGTTTGATGATCCATTTGATCGATAAAAGTACGGTTTTGAAGCATCTGAGCGCAACCAACAAGCTGGCTTGCGATAAGCAAAGATATAAGGTTTTTTGAAAGTTTTAATGTCTTTTTATGCATCATTCCCATCCTCCAAATGGCTACTTAATAGACGTTTCGACATCCCGGCCGCTGCCCATGAAAAGGACCGTGGATTTATCTCCATCCAGGAAGGGATTGCCGCCTCTATGTGCCTGAAATCACGAGATAGAAGTCAAGGCTTTTACTCAATTCTTTTGCTCAAAATGCCGATATAGACTCTGAGGTTTTAAAGCAAAAGGGCAAAGTTTGAATAGGTGGTTAAAAATTGAGGAATTGATCAACGGGTTTATTACAAGCCTGATGAGCCTTCTCGGTGGAAAGGCCAAAGACCTCACGCCCAAAAAAATAAAGAAGAATATCGAAAATAGTAAGGAACTCCTCACTAGCAGAAGAGGAGAACTCAAAGAAAAACTCAGCAAGAGTAAAGATAAAGCGATAGCCAAGGCCATTGAAGCCAAAGGTAAAATTGAAAAAGTAAAAGAAAATTCAGTCACGACCATCCAAAAGGCCCGTGAAACTGACATTAAGAAGATCCGCTTTGCCCAGATTTTTGCAGCGATAAGCGCCTTCCTAGCACCACCCCTTATTAAGCTAAAAACTTGGTATCTCAACCTTCAGCCAACTGAAATTGCTAGCTTTGTTACCCTCTCAACAGTGGCCACCCTTGCGAGTGTGAACATTTATGTTCAATCCAATAAAATGGCAGAGGAATCGAGAAGTCCTGCTTCAGAGCTCGTTGAGGAAGTTGAGAAAGCTACGGCCGTTAGTCGCAGACCGGCTTATTTTAAACGAAAAGAAAAACAATTCTTAGTGTCTAATGTTATCCTTCCCGCTTATATCAAAAAGAATGGCGCGGTTAAAAAGCTCGTGATTGACTTTACTTTCGAATCATCAAATCGCTACATTAAAAACTTTCTGTGGGAAAACTCCTACTACGTTCATGACGTCCTGAATTCCACAATAGAACCTATCTCCATTGATTTTCCCTTGGAAGAAGAGGGAAAGACAATTATCAAAGAGAAAATTCAAAGGGAAATCAATGGCCTACTTAAACGGTTTGAGATCAAGGGCGAAATCAAAGAAGTCTATATCCACTCTATGATTGCAGCCTAAGGTCTTACGCGGCCAATGTCCTTCTTAAGGTGCTCACCGCAATCCCCAAACGCCTACTTGCTGCCTCATAAGAGCCCTGCGAATTTAAAAATACTTTTTTACAGTACTGCTTCTTTACTTCGTCCAAGGTACAGGTTTGATCGAGCCATAGGGTTTGAAGCCTTCCGTCCCAGTCGAGAAGATCGTTATCAATCTCACTCATTTGAACCAAACTTTGTCCTTGGGTAGTTAATATCTTGCGTTTGAGATGCCCTTGAATTTGACGAATATTTCCAGGCCAAGGACATTCTTTATAAAAGTCTATGAGCTCTCGAGAAAATGTTACTCCCTGTGTTCTTGAAAATTCATTGATAATTTCCATGATTTTCTCTTGGTCTCCTCTCAAAGGTTTAAGCTTTAAATAAAGACCACTTGAAATTCTAAAATAGAGATCACTACGAAAGTGGCCATCCTTAACAAGCTTTCGTAAAGGGCGGCCCGAGGCAAATATTAAACGACAATTAGTTGTCAGAAGCCTTTCCCCCCCAACTCTTCTGTAAGATTTATCATCTAAGAACTGCAGAAGTTTAACTTGAAGGTGAAGAGGAAGAGAGTCAATTTCATCAATAAAGAGAGTACCTTCTTTTGCCAGCTCAACGGCTCCCCTCCTTTCCCTAAGAGCTCCAGTAAACGATCCTTTCTCATGGCCAAAGAGTTCACTCTCAATCAGAGACTCGCTAAACGCGGATAAGTTTATGGCAACGAAGGGTAAGTGTTCGCCAACAAAGTGATAATGAAGCTTCTTTGCTAGAAAAGATTTCCCCGAGCCAGTTTCTCCCTCAAGACACAGAGAGGCCTCTTTTGGCCAACTCTCAACCGGAAGAGCCTCCTCTTTTGAACAGTCCGCCTTTTTGAACAAAAGACGATTCGGCCCTAGATCAACACAATCCCCCGCCCTCAATAGACATTGAAAGCTAAAGTTTCCATTATGAAGAAAGGGGGTGGCCCCTAAGGACTTTAACTCGAAAACCTCCTGATGGGCGACTGTGACGAGGGAAAGCTGAAAAGTGCAAGAGGCACCGATTGTTCTCAACTTATAACGACAAGCCTCTAATTTATTCTCGAAAACAGAGGAAAGATGAAAGCTGAATTGAGTACGCTTAAGACTTAATCTCCTTTTTCGACCATCAAAGGGCTCTAATTCTATAAAGTCTTCAAAACGGATCATTTTATCACTTAATCGGCTTAATTCTCTCACTATGACGTTACCTCCAGTCCCACAATATGATCCAATTCACTCTTTATGAAAATTTCGTCGGCCACTTGTTTCAATCCTGAAAACGGGCTAAAACACCCTTATGGAAATCATTAGAGGCTCCGCCCACTTTCAATTAGGTCTTGATAACCTTGAGCAACTAGAAAAGCTCTTCACAGAGAACCCAGATATGGTGGGAGTTGCCTTTGTAGGTCGTTCTAACGTTGGCAAATCAAGTCTGATCAATACCTTATTTGGGAAGAAGACAGCGAGAACCTCAAAAACTCCAGGACGCACGAGAGAGATCAACGTTTTTTCCTTTGAGGTTGGAGACAAGGGTAAAGCCGATGAATCCATTACTCCCTTTCTTCTCTTTGATCTCCCAGGATATGGTCACGCTGAGGTTTCCAAAGAAATGATGAAGAATTGGCAGGTTCTGATGAGCTACTTCTTTGAGTGCCTGCCCGATACTGTTTGCCTACTCAACATTCAAGATGCACGCCATCCAGACCAAAAGGTTGACCAGCAATTCCACCAATTCCTACAAAACTCTCCCCATGAAACCTATGTGGCCTTTAATAAGATTGATAAATTTAAAAAACAAAAAGAGAAGGCCGCCCTTAATAAAAAGAAGAAAGAACTCTTTGAGAAATATAAGTGGGTCAAACAGATTCACTTCGTTTCTGCAGAGGCAGGCACGGGAATCCCTCAATTAGAACAAGCTATTCTTAGTTTTTGTTTAGAGGAACGCCAAAGAAAAGAACAACACTCTTAATTATTGATCTGTTGTTTTAGTTTGTTCTTCACCTTCAGCAAAGCGGATGTCATTCACTTGATTTTCAATATCTTTGAGATCGCTTTCACAACCTTCAATCGTTTTTAAAATCTTTTTGACTCTTTCATTTTCCCAAGAGATTTCATTCTTCTTAATGGCCTCCGCGGCCATGACTCCCAACTCCTCATATGCTTCATGAAGAGTCGAGTTTGTTTTGGAGGCCGATAGCATCTTCTTGCCAATCTCAGTTGTTTTCTTTAGCTCCTCCGAGCATGTCTGAAAAATATCCTGAAATTTAGTACGCCAATCGTTTTGTTTTTCCATAAGAACCTCACTTCACCTAATGATAGCCTTTTAAACCCATTCTTGAGAAGAGGATACATTCTGCTAGAATAAAACCCTATCCTCCCATTAACTGATCAAAGTAGCCGAGCAAGAAAGTTGGATAATATACTTAAAACCTTAAATGTTGATATTCCCGATGACCACTTCGATCAAATCTTTGAGCAATTAAAGAATCGTTATCCAGACGGGGAAGACCCTTGGGGTCTTAATCTAGAAAAGGCAAGAAGCACTCTTGAGTATATCTGGCCTCTATATAAGAAGTATTTCAAGGTCCGAGTTTTCGGAAAAGAAAATGTTAAAGATGAAACTTATATGGTGACTTCAAACCATAGTGGTCAAATTGCCATTGATGGCATGCTCATATGCACGGCCTTTGCCACAGAAATAGATCCCCCACGTATCCTAAGATCAATGGTTGAAAGATTTTTTACAGCCCTTCCCTGGGTGGGAACCTTAGCTGCCGAAGGCGGAGCTGTTCTTGGTGACAGACAAAACTGCTTAAATCTCTTGAGTAGAGGTGAGTCCGTATTAGTTTTTCCAGAGGGTGTTAGAGGTGTGGCCAAAAGTACCTTTGATTACTATAAGCTTCAGCGCTTCACCCGTGGTTTCTTTCGCATGTCTTTGACTGCTCAAACCAAGATTCTTCCTGTTGCCGTAATTGGTGCTGAAGAAATCTTTCCATGGGTTTACCAGGCAAAGGGCGTGGCCAAGTTTCTTGGATTACCCGCACTTCCTTTAAGTCCACTCTACGTTCCCCTTCCAAGCCCAGTGGATATCATTATTGGGGACCCCTATGCTATGCCGGACCTGTCACCAGAGGCACCCGATA
>JAUIBX010000179.1 GCA_030427595.1 Bacteriovoracia bacterium
GCACTCGTCCCCTCTGGCCACAGAACCACGTATTTCCCTCGTGCGACCGCAACTGCGGGAGCCGGATCGGAATCGTGCACCTTGATCGATTCGAAATCCGCTCCGACAGCGTGTGCGTACACAGATTCGTCACATGACCAATGAGGGCCTGAAGAATCGCAGAGAGTTCTTTGCCAATAAGGAAACGAAAGGAAAGGCTCACTCATGAAAAAAGAAGACACCCGTTCTATTCTCATTATTGGCATGGCCGGTGGCCTGGCAAAGATTACGGCAGGTCTCTTAGTTAAGAAGTATCCCAATATCAAAATTACAGGTGTTGATTCCCGTCCCATTATTGAGTCGATTGAGAATGAAAACATTGAATACATAAGGATGCGCTATACGCGAGGTAACTTTGAAAAACTTTTTCGAGATAAAGAGTTTGATTGCGTTTATCACCTCGGCCGCATGTCTCATGCTGACACTAGTCCACTAGGAAGTCTTGAGCAAAGACTTGATCTTAATCTTATGGGGACCAGAAGGATTCTCGATCTGTGTTTAAAATTTAGTGTAAAGAAAGTCGTTATCCTCAGCACCTATCATGTCTATGGCGCACTTTCAGACAACCCGGTTTTTATAAACGAAGACCATCCACTCAGGGCCTCTATTAAATACCCCGAGTTAAGAGATGTGGTGGAAATGGATCAAATTGCCACCAACTGGATGTGGCGCCACCAATCGGACATTGAAACGGTTGTTTTAAGACCCTGTACCATTGTAGGTCCGCAAATCAAGAATACGATGACTCGTTACCTGATTACTCCGTATGCGCCTGTGTGTGCTGACTTTAATCCCATGTTTCAATTCATTCATGAATTCGACATGGCGAATATCTTAAAAGAAAGCCTCGAAGGCCTACCAACAGGAATATATAATGCGGCCACTGATGAATGCGCTTCTCTAAAGGCCGCTAAAGAAATCCTCGATTGTCCAACAGTTCCCATTCCTAGCTTTGTTCTCTCCAGTGCAGCGAGACTTTTAAGTACAGGCTTTTGGCGCTTTCCTCGCTACCTCCTCGACTACATTAAGTTTGCCTGTATTATTGATAATGGCCTTCTCAAGTCGCATTTAGGTCAGGACCTCTTTCGTTACAAAACACGTGAAGCCCTTCTTCTTTCCAAACTTGACTAAAAGCAGCAGCAAAAGCTCTTTACGGCCATCTTAAAATTTTCTAATATGACGAGCTGCAGGTTCATGCCCGGGTGGCGGAATGGTAGACGCAGCGGATTCAAAATCCGCCGCCAGCAATGGCGTGGGGGTTCAAGTCCCTTCCCGGGCACCACGACCCGCAGTCAAAATATGCCAGTGGCATATTTTGATGCGAAGTCGTCACAAGCGACGGACAAGCGACAGCGCAGTCCCAAAGCGCGTGGAGCCCCCTCTCAAATTTAGCTTCTTGATTAAGCAGAAAATACCCCCCAATCACACATCTCAATCCGAAGTCGTCACAAGCGACGGACAAGCGACAGCGCAGTTCCAAAGCGCGTGGGTATCTCTTAGGTGGCTCCCAACTTCATTATTATTTTCACTCATCATTGATTTCGACCTCGCGACGACCAGTCGGTCGCGTACAAAAGTACGCTTGCGATGGGGCCGCTTAGGCCTCAACCAAGCATGAGTAAAACTAATCTCAAGAAAGTATTAAATTAAATTTTAATATGCTTGAGATAGTCGACAATTAATTTGAAAGTAAAAAGTATTGAGTTGGGGGCGTAAGCTTCTAAAAAGTTAGACTAAGAGAAGAAAAAGGGTCCACAGCTTAGTGCAGCGCTAGCCCTGCCCACAGAGATCTGCTACTTTATATCCCATGGAACGCATTATATCTGATCAACACCAAAAGCTGGTTCACCACCCAGTTTATGGTGAGCTAACAAACTTATCTGCTATTCAAACTTTTATGGAAGCTCATATCTTCGCTGTATGGGATTTTATGAGCCTCCTCAAAGCCCTACAAAATAAACTAACATGTACAACCGTACCTTGGCGCCCTTCTGCCTACTCTGCGGATGTTGTTCGTATGATCAACGAGATCGTCCTTGGTGAAGAAAGTGATGTCGACCAGGAAGGAAACCCTTGTAGTCACTTTGATCTCTACCTCAAGGCAATGAAAGAAGTTGGTGCTGACACCAGACCGATTCTACGCTTCCTAGAGACCTTGAATACAAAGGATCTTCCCTACGAAGTTAAACCTTTTGTCGAACACAATCTCGACATGGCCATCAATGGCAGAACAGAAGAAGTGGCCGCCTCTTTTTTCTATGGAAGGGAAAAGCTTCTTCCTGATGTCTTTGAAGCAATTCTTAAAACTCTCGGAAGCGAAGGTGTTCATTGCCCTACTCTTCGTTATTACTTTGAACGTCACATCGAAGTCGATGGTGATAGTCATGGGCCTCTTGCAGAAAAGTGCTTAGCCGAGATTTGTTCCACAGATAAAACCAAAAACCTAAGGGCACACTACGCTGGTATTCAGGCTTTGCGTTATAGAGAGCGCCTCTGGGATGCCACATATAAGGCTATTAGAGACAGAAAAAGCCTGCTTGTTTCAGTGCAATAACTAAAATTATCAGTATTTCCTGCAATTAATTAAGACCGTCCTATTGGCACGTTCGTGCCGAAGTTTTAAACTGCCTTTACATACTTTCAACTTGTGACAAGACGCTTCTTAATTCTTGCACAACTCCTAAAACGAGTGAGGCCTCATGGATAAGTCTTATTATGAAAACCTTGGTTTAAACCTCAATAGAGAACCCCACAGAGTATTTGTTGACGTTCCTCTTAACAATCTTGTTGAGCAGGCCGTCCTTACTGGTGAAGGAACCCTAAGCAAACACGGAGCACTTCGTGTTGAAACAGGTAAGCACACTGGTCGCTCAGCTGGTGATAAATATGTTGTTAAATCAGCTTCAACTGCTGAAAAGATTTGGTGGGATAATTCTCTTCATGAAATGACACCTGAAACTTTTGCAAAGCTTAAGAAGACTGTTATCGATCACTTAAATAAAGACGGAAATCTTTACATCACTCACAGAAGTGTTGGTGCCGACAAAGAACATAATATTGGTATTCGTACCGTAACTAACAGACCCCAACACTCCCTCTTTTCTAAATATCTTTTCCGCTACACCATGCATGACCTAACGGAGAAAGATTTTACTATTCTTCATGCTCCAGATCTTGAAATTGATCCCAACGAGTATGGGACAAAGTCCGGGACTGTTATTACAACTTGCTTTGATACCAATACCACGATCATCGTTGGTTCCTTTTACGCAGGTGAAATCAAAAAGAGTATGTTCTGTGTAATGAACTACGTCCTGCCAGACAAAGGCGTACTTCCCATGCACGCGGGGGCAAACCGTCTTGAAAACGGTAACACCTCTGTCTTCTTTGGTCTCTCCGGTACTGGTAAAACAACCCTCTCTACAGATGAAGGCACTTACCTCATCGGCGATGATGAGCACGGTCTTTCTGATGATGGCCTTTTCAACTTTGAAGGTGGCTGTTACGCAAAAACCTATAAACTTTCTAAATCAGGAGAGCCTGAGATTTACAAAGCGGCTTCGACTTTTGGTGCCATTCTCGAGAATGTTATTCTCACAGAAAAAACAGGTGAGCCAGATTACTACAACAACGAGCTTACTGAAAATGGTCGTTGCTCTTACCCTCTCGACTTTATCGACGAGCTAGAGCCTTCATCACGGGGGAAAATCCCAAATCATATCTTCTTCCTGTGTGCTGATGCCTTTGGTGTTCTTCCTCCTGTTGCCAAGCTTTCTCGTGAACAGGCCATGTTCTACTTTGTTCTTGGCTACACAGCAAAGGTTGCAGGAACTGAGATTGGTGTAAAAGAACCTTCTGCAACATTCTCACCATGCTTTGGCGCTCCTTTTATGCTCCGTCATCCTTCGGTATATGCTGAGCTTCTTGGTAAACTTCTCGATAAGCACGACATAAAGGTTTGGCTAGTGAACACAGGCTGGACAGGTGGACCTTATGGTGTTGGTCAGCGTTTCCCTCTCAATATCACTCGTCAAATCATTAGAACTGTTCAGAAAGACACTCTTAATATGGTTCCAACTCAAAAGGATCCTATCTTTGGATTTGAAGTTCCTCATGCCGTTCGTAACGTGCCTACAAGCTTCCTTAACCCCAAGGAAACTTGGCCTGATGAAAAAGGCTATGAAGATAAGGCGAAAGAACTTGCCATCTCCTTTCATAAGCAGATGGAGAAGTTTGGTGACTTCTACCAGAAAAATATTGAGGGTGCGCCTACCTTTAGAGGTTAAAAGTAAAAGTCATTTTCCAAATGAGGGCCCACATCTTGTGGGCCTTTTTTATTTTAGTGGCCCTTCAACTTGAAAGTTTCCTTCTTCGTGACGAAGGCGGTATACGACGCAATTTGGAATAGGCAGACTTTCATGCTCATCAGGTAGGTAGCTATGAAGGAGGTTCCTGACCACTCCCCCATGAGTTGCAATCCCCACTCTCTGAAACTTAGACTCCTCAATGAGCTGATCAACAACACTTCTCATCCTGAGAACAGATTCAAAGCGAGACTCCCCACCAGGGAAACGAATATCCTTCTTATCTTTACTCATGTGACGAAAGTTCTGCCAAAGCTCTTCACCATAGAGTGAGATGATTTCATCTACTGTTTTTCCTTCAGCTTCACCAAAGTTCGCTTCTCTTAACCGTCGGTCTCTATGCACAGGGATTTTTAATTCTTGTGCAACGATCTCACCTGTTCTCCATGCCCTCTTGAGGTCACTTGAAAAAATGACTTCAAGATTGAATCTCTTAAGCAGAGGAACCAGACTTCTTGCTTGTTCAATTCCCGTTTGGTTGAGCTCTGTATCAGTGGACCCCTGAATTCGCTTTTCGAGATTCCAATCGGTTTCACCATGTCTAAATAGATAGAATTCCATGATATGACCCCTTGATGACAGTCCACCATAAAAGAGCTAAAAAGTTATTATGTATGATTATCTTAAAGCACTTCATGTCATCTTTGTAGTGACATGGTTTGCGGGACTTTTCTATCTTCCACGCCTCTTTATCTATTTTACAGAGGCCGCAGAAAAACCTGAGGCAGAAAAAAAAATTCTGCAGGATCAGTTTATGATCATGCAAAAGCGTTTGTGGTATGGCATCACTTGGCCCTCCTGCATCGTCACCTTACTCTTTGGTCTATCAATGATTCACCACTGGTTTCCTCTCAGCGAAAATAGATGGCTTATCATAAAACTCATTTTTGTTCTTTTCTTAGTTCTCTATCATCTAAGCCTAGGAAAAATTCTAAAACGTTTCCAAAGGGGAGAGCTCCCATACACCAGCACTCAGCTAAGAGTTTGGAATGAGGTCTCTACCATATTTCTTGTGGCCATTGTCTTTCTCGTCATCCTTAAAAATGTACTCAGTATGTTCTATGGGCTTATAGGTCTCGTTGGTCTGATCATTGTCCTCATGGCGGCGATCATGGCCTACAAGAAGAAGAGGCAGTCTTAAGGCCGTCAATTCCCTGTTAACTTTTAGACAGACTCTATCTTGTAACGATGAGCTGGTGTAACATTACGCTATGAGTAAAAAAATCATAATTTTTATCCTACTTTGTATTTCAATCGGAGCATTCGCTATGTTTGGCTTCCTGAAAAAATCAGCTGACGACCAAAAAATTGGTTTTATCTCACCTCACCTCAAAGGTATTGATACCGCTCAAATCAAGTGGAAAGAAAAAGATGACTCTTACTGGAAGAAGGTCTTAACTCCCATGCAATATAATGTGACCAGGGAGGAAGGAACAGAAAGGGCCTTTACTGGTCAGTTTTGGGACCATAAAGAAAAGGGGATTTATACATGTTCTAATTGCGGACTCCCCCTCTTTAGCTCGGAAACGAAGTATAAAAGTGGCACGGGTTGGCCCTCATTTTACAAACCTATCAAGTCAGAAAATGTCGGTGAAAAGAAAGACTCCAAATTTGGTATGGTAAGAACAGAAGTCCATTGCGCACGCTGTGGTGCCCATCTAGGCCATGTCTTTCCCGATGGGCCAGAGCCCACAGGCCTAAGATACTGTCTTAATTCAGTTTCTCTCAATTTTCATAGAGAAACCGAGCAAAAGGATACAGACAAAGACACTCAAAAATAGCTCACAAGTGTCAAAAAACCGTAATTAAATGACAGGAAAGGTAACTAGGGTGCTACGGCAGCACAGCTTATCCTAATAGAGATAATCACTAACAAAGGAATTGTTTATGAAGTGGTCTCTAGGATGGGCATTGCTCTTCTCTTTTCTGTCGCATTCTCTCTCTCTATCGGCTCAAGACTATCACCCCAACCGCTTACTTGTTAAAACTCAAAATGAAGACTTAATTAAGTCACTGCCTCAATCAAAGAGAGTGAAACATCTTTTTAAAAATTGGTATGTCATTCATACTGATGACCTCAAATCACTAGAAAACCAACTCAAGGGTCTAAAGACAAGAATCATTGTTGAAAGAGACTACAGGGCGACTTCAAAAAAACTGCCCACGCCACAAGCGAGGGAAAAAACAAACCTACCACAAAGTGCATTCTTTAATGATCCCAAAGCTGGCGACGTTTGGAGCTTTAAAGATGCTAATAGACATGGCTCTTCTATTGAAAAGGCTTACCAAGCTGAGTTTCCTCAGGCACAGACGGAGGTGATTGTCGCTGTAGTTGATACAGGCATTGATCACAATCATGAAGACCTTAGTGACGTCATGTGGACAAATCCAAATGAAATTCCAGGCAATGGCATTGATGATGACCAAAATGGTTATATTGATGATGTCTATGGACTTAATACTCTTGTTAGAGATGATGAAGGCAATGCTACTGGCGATACAATGGACACCCATTCCCACGGTACTCATGTTGCTGGGACAATTGGCGCCACTCAAAATAATGGAGTTGGTATTGCTGGGATTGCCAGTAATGTGCGCCTCATGGCCCTAAGAACTGTTCCCAATAGTGGCGACGAGCTCGATGTGGATGTCATCGAGGCTTTCTTGTACGCCGCTAAAAATGGCGCAAAGATTATCAACTGCTCATTTGGCAAAGATAATAATGAAGGTGGTCAGGCAGTCAAAGAGGCCATTGATTTTATCGGGACAACTTATGGGACTCTCGTTGTAGCGGCTGCAGGAAACTCAAGCCGTGATATCGATAGTCGTCTTACCTATCCAGCCTCCTTTCCAAGTTCAAACCTTATGGTCGTTGGATCAACAACATCCTCTGGTCGTATGAGCTGGTTTTCAAACTATGGCAAAGTAAATGTTGATCTAGCAGCTCCCGGAAGTCAGATCTATTCGACGACCCCTGGAAACCGCTACGCCAATATGTCAGGAACATCCATGGCCTCGCCTACCGCGGCAGGTATTGCAGCTGAAGTTTTGAGCCGCTACCCTCACCTTGGCCCTGTAGAACTCAAAGAGGCGCTCATGAAGACAGTCACTAAGACTCGCAGAATTAGACGCGCAATGGCTTCTCAAGGAAGAATTGATCTCTTCAGTACGTTAAACGCCATCAAATAATTAAATCAAAGGCCTTTTCCTTTTATTCCCCCCTAAAAATC
>JAUIBX010000180.1 GCA_030427595.1 Bacteriovoracia bacterium
GTGTAACCCTGTGCGATGGCATTAAAATCAATTTCGGCTTTCGTATTTGATTTGTAAAGGATATTGCCCTTAAGTTGAAATTGGTTTAAACCAATAAGCTCTTTCAAACTATCAATTTTCGTTTCTGTAGGTAGGGGCAAATCTTTCTTTCTCGCCAGCCCCCAAGCACTGAGTAGAGGCCCCACTGTTGGGTCAAAAGCCCCTTTGCTTTGGTAAAATAATTCTCGTGACTTAAGAAAAACGTTTATAAAATGAGAATCAACAGGTATGGAATCCGAAGAGGAGTTAACTTGGGAAATAAAAGAAAAAATATTACTTGCACACAGCGCACTGCACAAAGAGCTAGTTTTTAGGTGCCGTCTGATAAATTCGGGCCACATCTTGAGTAAGAGGTCCCATGGCACCAGCGTTGACATTAATTTGCCAGCGTCTTCTCCTTCCACGGTTTCTCACACTTAGCTGGAGATCCCATCTTGAATCAGAGCACTCGATAATTTCTTGAGAGTCAAAATCAAGGCACCACTTAAGGAGACGTTCTCGCGAAGAGATCATAGGCAATTTCCACAAGCGAGGAGTTGCCTCAAACTGTGAATCACTCTGTCCTTGATAGAAGAACTCTAAGGTGAAGGTCGATTCAACCACCCTTCCCACTGAGACTTCATCAATCTCTCTAAAGCGAAATTTACTAAATGTATTTCCTTCTCCACCTTTAACAATCCACCACGATGAATCAACCGCCTTACGAGAACCCCTTACATCCCTGAACCAATCATCTTCGAAAACCACCCTTTCCACACCTGGAGGAAGAGCAAAGGCAGCTGAGCGCACATCGAGGTCGAGATCAAAGAACCGCTGGCCCTTATCAGAAAAAGACACTTCAGCAATCTCTTGAAAATCAGCGGCGCCATTAAAGAAAAAGTCCTGATAAAGATAGAGGTCACCAATACGAGTTTGGCCGGGGCCTTGGTCACCAGCATTGATCTTAACCTCAGTTCCATTAAAGGCAATATGCCAATCACCTCGACTTCGGGCCTGCCAGGTTGCCATCTTCCATGACTGGCGGGTTTCAAGATTAAGGTAGGTATAAATATTTTGTTCGGGATCCTTTAAACACTCTTTATAACTCAAGTTGGTGTAAACATTGCCGCAGCCTTGAGCCTCAAAACTCCATTCATAGGCCGCCTGCCCTTCAGGTTGTATGCGAAGGGTATAATTTCCAGGCTGCGATTGATCATCATAATAATCAATTACCTGAAGTTTGTAATAGCGTTGGTTGGCCTTTAGGGCATAGACTTGAAAGACCGGCCAAATAATATGGTTGGCCTCATCATAGCTGTACCAAGGTTTAGCGAGAAAAACGTCAAAGGGCTCGTCTTTAACATAGGGTGAACCCTTGGTGATGAAAGCTTCGTAATTTGTCACAGCAGGTGGCCTTATCACTTGGGCCACATCACGACAGGAACTCAAGGCAATTAAAAATACGCTAATGGCGCAGGTTAAGAGCATTCCTCTCATTAAAGAACCTCCATTTTAAGACCAAAGAAAACTTCCCGTCCACGAATAGGTCTATCATCAACAATGGGTACAACACTGTCAGGGGCAGGGTCACGAACTTCATTAAGAATATTGTTTAAACTTGAATACAAGAGGATTTTTGGAGTCAAGCGATACTGAGCCCTTAAATCGAGAGTTGTGAAGGCCGGTGAAACATCAATATTATCATTATCAACATACTTCGCCCCTACAAAACGACTTAGGGCCTTAAGTCTCCACTGATCATTAACATCATAGTCAATATTCACTAAGCCCGTGTGCAAGGGCCTATTCGCTAACAAAAGATTCGTTTCCTGATTGATCGTCTCGCTATAAGTATAATTCACTCGAGCGGCTACACGTTCAAGAAGCTGAGTCTTAATACCGACTTCCACACCGCGACTAATAACCTCATCAAAATTATCGTAGGTAAAGAGACGACTAGAGGTGCCCGTCTCTCTCTCCACAGTATCGATAAGGTTACTCACCTGATTGAGAAAGAAGTTAGCATGAAGCGAGGTCCTCCCCCACTTAATCTCCTCACCGACTTGAAAACTAACGGACTCTTCTGGAAGGAGCTGATCATTTCCGACAACCACATAGTTGGCGACGGAAGTATGATCGAGCGTGAAGAAACGTTCTTTTACCGAAGGAGCACGAAAGCCTGTCCCTACTGTCACCCAACTTTTGAAACTGAGGTCCTTCCAATCTCCATAATGAGAAATATTAACTTTAGGAGCGGCAAAGGAACCAAAATTATCGTCATACTGATAGCGTACCCCAGGAGCAAATTCAAAGTTATTCACAAAGAAGGTGTCTTGGACATAAGCTTCGTAGGAACGAATCTTCTTTTGGTCGATATCAGTTGTATTCACGATGATCTGTTCTACCGCTTGAGTTGTTGTTTCCTGGTTGACCTCATCTTCTTTGATCAAAATACCTGCGGTCAGTTTTTGGCCGGCCAGCTCCATGTCTTTGTAGATGAGGTCTAAACGTCTGGCCTCAAAGCGGGTTTCTTTAAATGTCTCACGAAAGGCCGTTTGAGGGTTATCATTGAGGGTGAGGTCATCATCAGTTCTTTCATAGTTCAGTAGCGCCCTTAACGTGCCAATACCGGCCTTCCCCTCAAGACCGAGTTTCACATTGTGAGTTGTAGTATCGGTAATATTTTGAGCGGCCCCGAAAGCACTTGAGCTATAGGGGCGCGAGGTCAATGAAGTGGTCTCACCATCAAGGTAGATATAGTTGGCAAAGGCACGCATTTGGGAAATCTTACGATCTATATAAAAGGTACCGTGTCTTTTTTTGAAATCAACTCCCTCTTGAGCGATGCTCTGAGAATCGAGGTCAAAAGCATCTTGTTCTCTTTGAGAGAAAGTTAACTTGGTTCCCCATTTGCCAAAGCTGGTAGAGGACATGAGCTGAAGGTTGCGTGCCTGCCCTTCATTTTGAGCGGTCAGTTGACCAGAGGAAAGATCGAGCTCCAGACGAGTTTTCTTTTCAGGTCTTTTAGTAAGAATATTGATGACCCCACCCATGGCCTGAGAACCATAGAGTGCGGAGGCTCCTCCCTTTATCACTTCTACTTTTTCGATGTCTGAGGTTGAGATCTGAGACAGGTCAAAACCAAAAGAACTATTTTGGGAGACGGGCACACCATCGATCATTACTAGAACACTATTTTCGCCAAAGCCTTGAATGAGAGCGGAAGCTGAACCGGCGTTTCTGGCGGTATTGGCGACACTGACCCCGGGAATATCTTGAACTCCCTGAGACAAGTCTTGATACTGTTGGCCTTCAAAGTAATCTCCATTAAGAACTTCTACTTTAACTGGTGCATCGATAAGACCATTTTCGGCCTGACGTGTTCCCTCTATTGTGATGACTTCCTGATCAATTTGAGTACTTACATTTTGAGCAGAGAGTTGACCACAGAAGAGGCCAGCAAGCATAAGCATACTGGACACAGGCCTTCGAAGTGAAAGTTTGACACCTGTCTCAAGAGAGTTGTTTGACATATCAAACTTTTAACACTTATATGAAAGAGAGTAAACTTAACGCCCCCAGAGGTAAGGATTCTTATGAAAAAATTATTAGCATTGACCCTTCTTTTTGGCCTTTTAAGCGGAAACAGCTTTGCTCGGGAGCGCTCCCCCTTTACCAATATCGACTTTGGTCTCTTCCTTGGCTGGGGCAACTTTATCAAGGTTGAAAACTGGGAGCTTTTTGACGAGGATAAGACTCACTTTCTCGTTGAGGTCAACGGCAAAGGCTACAAAGAAATTATTAAAGAGGCCAAGGCCCTTTATGGTAGCAAGTGGAAGTGCCGCATGGCCGAGCACTTTGTTGAAACGATGGCGGATCTAGGTGTTACTGTTGGTGAAACTGTTGATCTTAAACTCTACCTCTTTGACCGTGGACATGAGGTCATTGAAGTTAAAGACGTTCCTGTCACAGAAGAGAATCTTCTCGACATCCAATTTGAAACAAGTTTTTGTAATTAGGCTGACTTTTTAAACTGATCTGCTGAAAGCAGCTGCAGTTTATAGTTCTTGCCCCAGATTCTTCCATGAAGAGGGTATGGGGCATCAGGACGATATTTTCCACCGAAAACGCGAAAGATGTGACAGCGCCCTTGGCTTTTTGAAAGAAGCTTTTCCACTTTTTCTACTCTGCCCTCATGAAGCTCTTTATCGATGCCGCTTGGTCCACCCCAAGCACAAACCACATGATCTGAAAGATCAATCGCATGCGAGATCGCTTCATCATTTTTAGGACCGACCACCGCTTGGTAGCCTTCCTTCTTATCAAGTGCGTTGACATCTTTGGGATTCATTCCTCTTCTTGCAAAGAGGTTAACGACGATAACTTTTTTCGCCCCTTTGAAATAAAGACGAATACATTCTTCTACCCGACGAACAGTATTGTCGGCCTGGTCGATATCGGCGGCACTGGGATTCATAAGAATAACCGTAATCGTGTCGCCCTTGGCCACATCCAGATAATTAAAACTAAGATTGTAACGAAACTCCCCACATGGTGAAAATTCAGCGGTGATTGAATCTCGATCAACGAAGGGGGAATGGTCGATCTTTCTTCCGATCTTCAACTTCATGTCTTCTTATCGGATCTCTTGCCACTTCCTATGAGCTAATTTTTCCTCAACATAATCAATAACTTAAAGGACAAGTCTTGTTTTCTTTGTCCCCGTTTCCTGACCAAAATCTTTTGCCTAAAGTGACCTTTCAAGCTAACTTTAGAGGTCTAAGTGGTTAACTATTAGGAGTTTATTGTGCGCCATTTTATATCCTTTCTCACAGTCCTTTTCCTTACTCTCAACACTCAGGTCTTTGCCGGTGGTCTTCAAAAAGGGATCGGAAAGGTTATTCAACCTAAGAAGGAACTCAACCTGCCCTACAAGTACTACGTCACCATTCAAAAGTCTGATGGAACGGTCCTCGCCTTCCCAGTAAAGAGTAAGGACATCAACCTCAAGCTCATGAAAAAGAATCAAATGTATATGATGACCTTCACTACCGAGTCTGAAAAACTCACCCTAGGGGAGAAGACTCAAGACTTCACCATCATGAATCTCGTCAAGGCCAAGTACCTTACCCTTAAGGAGCTTGGTACTATGGGGATCACCACTGAAAATATTGAAAAGAATGCCCCAACTAAGAAAGGTCAAAGAAAGAGTGGCCTTGGCATTAACGACAAACTCACCAATTCAATTATAGCGACAGCAGGGGCTTTGCTTCTCGGTTCGATGCTTGTGGACTAGAACTCCCCAGCAAAACCTAAAGCAAATGCTCTATGAAACTCGCCCTCTGCACGGTCGACCGCAAGAGTGGGCACAATAATAAAGTGTTCTTCTAGAAAAAACTCGTAACCTAAACCGAGCCTATTTTTCCAATAAGCTTTCCCAGAAAAGTCCGTCTGAACACCTGAAGTATAAAAAACCTTGGTATGAAAGTAATAGAGACTTACGAGTGGTCCTAAATAATATTCATCCTTTTGAAGGAACTCTATTTCAGAGGCAAGGCCAATGGAAAGGTGATGCTCCCAGCCCGGAATAAAATACTCATAATCAACCCCTATTTCAAAGATCTCATGTCCATTAACTCTAACTTGTCCTGGGGCAATCTCTAACAACATGTCATTGCCACTAGAGTCTGGGCGAGAGTCTTCTAGACATAAGACAGGCAGAGAAAGTAAAACTGATAAAAAGACAATAACAATTGGAAACTGACCTCTTTTACTCATTTTATAAATCTCGTTTTTATCGTGCTAGGCTTTTAAGATGTTTTAAAAAGCGCTCTTCTTTAAATGACTTATGAAAGTAGCACATCACATTCCTATTGAATTTAGAATCTTCATGTAAGAGGATGAGCTTCTTTTCCTTTATTTCCTTTTGAACAGCATACAAGGGCAAAAGAGCAAACCCTTGTCCATCAAGAACAAGTCTTCTCGAGACATAAATATCATCAATTTCGGCAATTCTAAGAGGGTTTACTCCATGGGAGTGGAAATAATCATAAATGGAGAAGTGAATATCAGAATCATTAGTAAAGTTAATAAACTTCTTTTTATGAATCTTCTCAGGGAATGAGCTTTGCGGCAGGTCTTTATAAAACTTCTGAGAGCATACAAAAACGTGCTTTTCCTCTTTAATAATAAAGCGCTCTGCTTGCTTCTTTGGAATAAGATTATCATTGATGGTGAGGATCATATCGAGCTCACCGTCTTCAAAAGCTTTCTTTAAAGAGGAGTTCTCCCCCTTTAAAAGGCGAACAGTGTAATTGATGTCATCAACAAAGGGATAAGTGAATGAGTACCTTTCCTCTTCAGGAATCCCCGGCACAACACCTATCCGTAAAAAGCGAACATTCATCTTCTTGTGATTAATAATGCTTTCAAAGAGCTCCTCCGTTGAGGAGAAGAAAGGATTGACTTGATTAAAAACTCTTTCTCCGTAGTCCGTGAGAACCAAGGACTTCCCTCGCCTTTCAAATAAATCAACTCCCAAACGATTTTCTAAAATTTTAATTTGCTCAGAAATGGAACTATTAGAAACATTCACCTTAGTGCCAGCTTTAACAATAGAGCCTTCGAGAGCAACCACCCAAAAGTAATAAATATGTTTGAAATTTAGCGTATTGAGCATGTCACTATATTAATTCGGAAAAAAAGAATTCACAATTCTTTAAATACTGTTTTTTGTATTATCAAAAATACCGTAAAATAGACACATGGCACATAAAATCTTAAGCGCCCTATTCAGCCTTCTTATTGTCCTTGTTTTTCATGGGAATTCAGGAAGTTATGTCGCCATAGAGGGTGAAACTGAATTCTCTACCGAGAAAAACACCAAATTGGCCATCAAGGGCCAACTAAATAAATTTAAGTGGCAAGATCAAGGCCCATTCGTTGAAAGTGCTGCCCACACACAAACTTCCCTCCTTCACAGAAAAATTATCTCTTCAATAACGACAGGATTTCCCCCATCTGATTTAAGCTTTTTTTCCAGCTTGGCATCGACCCTCTATAAAACAGGGCCTCCATCACACCCCCTCTCTTAAGAATTTCCAAAGACAATTTTTAAATCGTTTTTTCTCGAGCCAGGTAGGTTTGCTGTGAGATTAATAGAAGAAGAAGGCCTTTCTTTAGGCTTTGAAACAGATGATAAAGCACTCTACAAAGAGTCCTTAAAGTGGGTAGAAAAATACCTACTACGCCAAGGGCCATTAGAGTACTTTGTTCACCACAATACTCTTCATGCTTTTGAAGCTAGGCACTTTTTTGAAGCTCTTTTCGCTGCCAAGAATCTTTTTCAAGCACAAACCCATATGCCCATTCACTGGTTTACCCAGAGATACAGTGAAGGTCGCATAAAGGTAAATGATTTGAGCTATGCAATTGAGCAAAACTTTGGGAGAGATTTTATTTTCCAAAAAGTATTTAAGTGGCAAGGTCAACCTGAAAACCTCCAAGACCCTCTGAAGAGTAAGTTTCTAAGTGGTTTTTTAGAAGGTTTTGAATTAACAAGCTCACAAAACAAAGACTTCTATCAGGTCATGACCTATTGGGACTCATGCAAAT
>JAUIBX010000181.1 GCA_030427595.1 Bacteriovoracia bacterium
TGCCACTTTTATTGGAGGTTTCCTTATTAAGGAGGGGGCAAGTGGTCAGCTCGAGGGCTTTACACGGGCGGGCTACTTCTCTGTTTTCATAGGAATATTGACTGTTTTACTGGCCATCAAAATTAATCGCGACCTTATAAAGACTCCTGTGCCACAGGCCGTGGGCAAATAGACGACTATTGATGTCGGTCGCGTTTAGACACTTTTCTGATTAACTTAGTCGGTCAATCGGCTTCTTTACTGCTTTTTTCTTACATTCTTGCTGATGATCAGGCCTTAAAGGCCTTGAGTACTAGTGTTGAACCTTAGAATTGTCTACTATAGAGGGGCACTTAAACTCGTGATGTTTAAGGGCGCGACCCCATTTCTAGGCCTAAGAGGATGTCATGGAAAAAGACATGAAGAGAAAATTAATTGGACTTTGTTTTTTAGCTCTCCTTTTTTCTTGTAATGAAGAAGACAAGAAGTGTGAGGACAACTTTGTGGTTTCCTATCAGCGTATGGGTGATGCTTTTGAAAAAGTTTATGGTCCGCGCACGGGTTCTTTCGAGTTGAAAAACCTCGGAGAGGCCATTGATCTCTTCCTCTCCGAACATGAGGGCGTAGAGTGTAAGTATGAAAATCAAACTCTTAAACCGACAAATGAAGCCAAGGCCATGCGTGCGATGTTGCCCGCCCTAAGACAAGAGCTGGCCGCCAAAGGTCGCATTATTCCAAAAGTCATTTATGGTGAAGATAACCGAATTCAAGTATCCCAAGCCTCCTCCCAACAACAAGAATGGGCCAAAGCCACTTTGGCCCAGATATCTCCGGGAGAATGGGATGATCAGTACCGCTTTACTTCGAAAACTTATGGTGAGTCTTATCGTTTGTGTTCTGGTGAGCGCTTCTACAATGAGCTCAGTGTCGCTAACTGCAGTGGCTTTTTGGTGGCCCCGGATGTGGTTGTGACGGCAGGGCATTGTGTGCAAAATATGGCCGACTGTAACAACTATAAGTGGGTAATCGATTTCAAGGATGGAGCTCTCGGTACTTCTGCTGAAAAGGTTTTTTCTTGTACTGAGATCATTGATCGAAAGCTCGACTCCGACACCATGGCAGACTATGCTGTGATTCGACTTGATCGTCAGATAACCGATCGTAAGTTTTTTAGAACACGAACCAGTGGAAATGTTGCTGTGAATACACCCCTCGTTCTCATTGGTCACCCCTCTGGCCTACCTGCCAAGGTTGCTGGTGGTGCTGTCGTAAGAACAAATAGTAATGATATTTTCTTTTCGGCCAACACGGACTCCTTTGGTGGCAATTCTGGTTCTGCTGTGATCAATGCTCAAACAGGTCGCGTGGAGGGTATTCTTGTAAGAGGTGATCAGGACTATGACATTATCGATGGACCTGATGGCGAAAGATGTCGTGTCGAAAGAGTTTGCCCCATTGATGGTTGTGAAGGTGAGGATGTCACCAAGATGACTGTTGTCACGGGCGTGCCTCTTCTCGTGGATGCACAGGCCATTAAAAAAGGCTTCTATGAAGATAAAAACTTTCCTGTCGCAAGTGAGGGCCTTCCTCTTAACTTTTACACTTATTCCTATGGTGGTTATTCACTAGGGGGATTAAAGTTCTTAGATCGTTGTGGCATCCATTTCTACAATGATCAAAGCCCTGAAGTATGGGAAGATTTCTTTGCTGGATCTTGTAAAGATAACCAAAGTCTCGATCAGGTGATTGATACTTTTGGTAACCTCTTATACCTCTAATCTCATTCGAAAGATTTTGCTCGCCACGATTCGTTGAGGCGAGCATACATCTTATGATCTTGCCACCTGCCATTAATTTCTAGGTAATTCTTCGCAAGACCTTCTTCATGAAAGTTATTGGCCAGTAAAACCTTTTGGCTAGCGATATTATCAACTAAAGTATTCGCCTGAATGCGGTGAAGGTTGAGCTTATCAAAAGCAAAGTCAGTAATGAGACCAACAGCTTCTTTCATGAAACCTCTGCCCTGAAAGTCTTGGTCGAGAGCGTAGCCAAGAAAAGTATTTTGAAAGGGGCCGCGAAAGGTTTGGGTGAGGTTGATGTGGCCGACAATTTCCTGAGATAATTTGATGACAAAGCGATAGGCCGAATCATTTTGCCAATCTTGAGAACTTGCCCAAATCTTTCTTTGCCAATAACTTTCACTCAGGTAATCCGCAGGCCAGGTTGGAGAATATTCTTTAAAGAAGGAGCTATTCCTAAGCATATACTGAGTCACGTCCTGAGGATGCTGAGCACTTAAGGGTTCTAGGTCAATGTGTTGCCCTTTGATGAGACCGGGGGAAGGAGAAGTAAATTCCTTGGACATTGGTTACCTCGCAGTAAAACTGACTAGAAATTGACCTTTCCTTTATAGCAATCAATCGTGTTTCGGGATACCTTAGGACATGGGATTATTCTGATTTAAGGGGTTTAGAGCACATGGCAAAGAAGTTTGTGTCTCATAAATTTGGAAGGTTTGCAAAGCTCGGTCGCTCTTTAACCAAGGCAACAGGACACCTGGCCTTGGATAAGTTAGGAAGCACTATTGATAAAGCGGCGAAGAAGAAAAAGGAGGTTGAAGACCTTCATCGAAAAGCATTGGCCGCTAAAGAAGTTGTCAAAAGCATGGGAGAGTTAAAAGGTGCCCTGATGAAATTAGGCCAGATGCTTTCCATTACTGAAGACTTAATCTTACCTCCAGAAATTACTCAACTCTTTAGAGAGCTACAAAAGAATGCGCCTCCGATGAGGCGTGAAGAAATTGAATCTGTTTTTCAGAAAAGCTTTTCTAAAGGGCCTGATGAACTCTATCAGCGTTTCAATTGGGAGCCGATAGCCGCGGCCTCTATCGGCCAGGTTCATGAAGCTTGGATTGATGACAACACAAAAGTTGCAGTCAAGGTTCAATACCCAAAAATTGTCCAAGCGATAAAGAATGATTTTGATAACCTTGAGGCCTTAAAGAAAGTTGTCGCTGTTCTCTTTCCTAGGGTTCCGAATATCGACAGCTACTTAATTGAGCTAAAACGTTCACTCGCTCAAGAGTGTGATTATCGCCAAGAAAAAGAAGCCGTAGATTTCTTTAGAGAGAAGTCTCAAGAGCGCTTCCCCAATATTCTCATTCCAAAGACCTATGGCGAACTTAGCTCAGAGACCATCCTTACTCTTGAATTTATGGAAGGGCACGACTTTATTGAAACAAAAAAGTATGCCCAAGAAAGAAGAGATGAGCTTGGTCAGCTTCTCTATGACTTTCACAACTTCTGCTTTTATGAATTAGGTCGTCTTCATACAGACCCTCAATATGGAAATTATCTTTTTAAAGAGGATAAAATTATTGTTCTTGATTTTGGGTCTGTGAGGTCTTTTGATCGTGACTTTGTCGCTGATTATATCGAACTTCTCCAAAGCATTGAGGCTAAAGATCTCACTCGTTACCGTAGGGTTCTTCTAAGCTTTGGCTTCTTTGATGAAGATGACCCTGACCAACTCTTTTCTGATCATCTCGAAATGGTTCATGACCTCTATCGCCCTTATATAAGACAAGGGAAGAATGCTATTCCAGGCGTCAACCCCCTAGATCTCGTAAAGGGCTTTGTGGATAAAATTGATCTAAAAGGGCGAAAAAGTCCGCGTGAAGAATTTCTTCTTCTAGATAGGGCTCATCTAGGGCTCTATACCAAACTTCGAGGGTGGCAGGCCGCCATTGATTGGGTCACAACAAAGGAAGAAGGCTGGAGGCTATATGAAGAAAATTAAAGTAGGTAATCTTGTTATAGTTATATTCCTTATGGTCTTCAGCGCACGAGCTGAAGTGGCGACTTTTGCTGGTGGTTGTTTTTGGTGCATGGAGCCTCCCTTTGAAAAGCTTGCGGGTGTCTCTAAAGTAATAAGTGGCTACATGGGGGGCACTGCTGAGAATGCCGATTATAAGAAGGTGAGTAGTGGGCAAACTCAGCACTTGGAGGTTGTCCAGGTCACTTATGATCCAAAGATTGTAAAGTATGACAAATTACTCCATGTATTTTGGCGCAATATTGATCCCACTCAAACAGATGGTCAATTTGTCGATCGGGGACCGCAATATAAGACGGCCATCTTCTATCATTCAAAAGAGCAAAAAGAGGCAGCGGAGAAATCAAAGAA
The DNA here is from genome assembly GCA_030427595.1 of Bacteriovoracia bacterium. GTDB lineage: Bacteria > Bdellovibrionota > Bacteriovoracia > Bacteriovoracales > Bacteriovoracaceae. The sequence continues at coordinate 4,165 of JAUIBX010000181.1, forward strand.
GGACTTGGCAAAGAACGGTACCTTTAAGAAGCCGATCTTTACTCCCATCATTAAGGCGCAGCAGTTCTTTGCGGCCGAAGAATATCACCAAGACTATTACAAGAAGAGCTCCTTTCGCTATAAGCTCTATCGCGTCAATAGTGGTCGCGATGACTTTATTGAAAAGTGGTGGGGAACTAAGAAGTAGGGTGATTAAGGACTTTTAAACCTTAAGAGTAGAAGCCGAGAGTTATGACTCTTAAGAAGAAGGCGTGAATTTCTCTTCTGACCCACTGAACTTCTTGTTGGTCAGCTTGATTTTGGCTAATCGAAAAGATGAGGCTAAGTATTTGACGTAGTGACTTGGGGTTTTTGTGGTCCATGATCTCTTTCCTTGGTGGCCTAGGTCATTTCTTTTTTCAGAGTTAAAAGCTTTCCTAATTCATCCTTAAGGTTTTTTCTTAGGTGTTCTTTTCCTTCAGAGGCCAGATATTTGTCAAGATCATTGAACTGATAAAGGATATAGCTAATAGAACGATTAAGAAGCTTCTTGGTGCGATGACGATCGACGGCCTGCTTGGCAAGACTTACGACTTGATGCTCCTCAAAGGGTTTTTCTAGAAAGCCGGAAGCACCAAGGTCAAGACCATCAGTGAGAAGTTTGTTGTCTATAAAGCCTGTAATAAAAAGGACTGGGCATTCTACTTTTTCTTTACGTATCTTTTCGAGAAGCTCAATTCCAGACATTTCGGACATTTTTAGGTCAGTACAGAGAAGATCAGGCTCTTCTTTAATAATCTCTTTAAAAGCGTCCTCAGGATTAGTGAAGGACTTGGCCTTAAAGTCAAAGTCTTCTAGAATCATGCAGAGTTCTTCGCAGATGAACTTCTCATCATCGACCACATAGACTAGGCCGCGCTTTTTCGTGCCTTCTTATCGGCACGTTCTTTCGCCTTTTCCTTTTGGTCATTTACACTTTCGTCTTTTAATTCTTTAGGGGGTTCTTGCGAATCATTGATCTTATCAAAGAGGGAGGTATCAAAATCAGTGCTGCCATTATTAATGAGGTTGCGTGCCCCATCGACAGCTTGGAGAAAATAATCAATTTGGTTTTGATCCATTTGTTGTGACGAGCGTAGAGACTCAAACTGACCTTCAACAATATGCATGAACTGCTGAAGGGGATCGATTTCAAACATGCCTGCAGCACCCTTGAGGCTATGAAAGGCGCGAAAGATTCCATTGAAGCTGGAATCGAAGTCATCGCCTTTTTCTAAGTTGAGGAGAAACTCTTCTGACTCGTTGAGCATCTCATCAGCTTCAATTTTAAATTCCTCTAGTACATCGGGGTCAATCATGACTATCCTATACAGACTCTATTTAGTGTTATGATAATTAAGTCATATTCTAACAGAGGTTCACAACTGAAAGAAATTTATAATCCTTTGGACATTCAAAAACTCTTACAAGAGCAGGTGGCTTCTGGTGGCATGCACCAGCTGTGGCTTAAATCTCAGGGCAAACTCAAGTCTTATAGTTTAAAAATGAAAAACATTGACTTGGTTAGTCAAACTTATTTTGTCGAGATTATCCACAAGGAAGAGACGGCAAGAAACTTTGGCCTACTAGCAGGGGTTGAGGCAAAGCTCTACCTGACTGGCGTCAATATTATTTTCTATAGTGAAATCATTAACTTCGAGTTTGAGACACACACCCTTGAGTTGGCCTTTCCCGAAGTTGTATTTTTCTCAGAGCGACGCACTGAAGAAAGAAAGAGGCCGATGGGCATGGCCAAGATTCGTCTGCCTATTCGCGGTGAACTTTCTAAAGGCCTAGTTAAAGACGTTCTTGATCTATCTTCTGGTGGTCTCTCTTTCATCTTACACAAAGAAGACTATTTTCCCTTTGAGAAAGGTGATGAAATCCCTCAGGCATTTGAGCTTACCTATCAAGGAAAGAAATTTCTTTTGAGGGCCGATGTGGTTCAGATCCTTAAAATAAAGCCCTTTGTGCTTGAGAATGTTCCCTATGGTGACCGCCTCATTTCTCTATGCTTCAATGATGCTGATCAAGTGGGTCTTAAACGCTGGCAGAGCTTCTGGAAGTCCTTCGGTTAATCCCTTAAATTAGTGGCATATTAGGCGTGAAAAGGGGTTCTTTCCTCGGTATACTTTGGCTAATTTGCATACGCTTCTCTCTCTTTTGATGGGATGAATTATGAAGAAGTTTCTTATAGGCCTTGGCTTAATTGTAATCGTTGGTCTTAGTGCGACTGTATGGTTTTATCCTCAAACTCGCTTACCCCAAAGGGAAGGCCAATTGGCGCTCAAGGGTTTAACAGCAGAAGTTCAAGTTTACCGCGATGAGTATGGTGTTCCCCATATTGAAGCGGACAATGAATTGGATCTGCACATGGCCCTTGGTTATGTCATGGCCAGTGACCGTCTCTTCCAAATGGATCTCCTTCGTCGTATTGCCAATGGGGAGTTAAGTGAAGTTCTGGGAGAGAAAACTGTTGAGTTTGATATTCTTCTAAGAAAGCTGCGCTTGCGCGCCCATATGGATGATTTTTGGCGCGACAATCGTCACAAGCTTGACCCAAAAATGCTCAAGCTTATGGATGCCTTCTTTAGTGGTGTCCATCAATTTGTTGAAACTCAGCCACTACCTCTCGAGTTTAAGATTCTCGACTATAGACCACGGCCTTTTACCGCCCAAGAGGCCATGGCCGTAAGTGGTTACCTCGCTCTTAGTTTTGCAGAAGGCCTAGTGGCGGATCCTCTTTACACAGATCTTCTTAATGATCTTCCTCAAGATATTGTTGATCAAATGTGGATGAGAGAAAAAGGTGACAAGAATATTGTTACAGGCAAAGAGGAACAAAAAACGGTCAATGTACGCTTAAAAGATCAGCCTTGGTATGGAAAGTTTTTGGAAGCTCATTCCTATTTTAGAGATGTCCTAGGGCTTTTTCATGGCTCAAACTCTTGGGTTCTTTCAGGCAAGAGGAGTAATTCAGGTTATCCTCTTTTGGCCAATGATCCTCATGTGGCCTTCTCTAGCCCAGGGGTTTGGTATGAGGCCCATCTGAAGTCATCAGAGTTTGAAATTTATGGTCACTATGTTCCCTTAGTGCCCTTTCCCTCCATTGGTCACAATCAGCAGCGAGGATGGGCCGTGACCATGTCTGAAATTGATGACATGGACCTCTATGAAGAGAAGGTTAATGAGCTAGGCCAGGTTCAATTTAAAGGCAAGTGGGTGCCTCTCATTGTTGAAAAGCAAAGAATAAAAGTGAAGGGTGGGAAAGATATTGAATTAGAGGTGAGGCGCACACCTCATGGTCCACTGATTAATGGCACCAAGTATGATGTTAAAGGAAAGGACATCGCCCTTAAATGGTCCTATCACCATCCTGAAAATGATATCGCGACGACTTTCTATAAGCTCTCCCATTCAGAAAAATTAGAAGATCTCGATGAT
>JAUIBX010000182.1 GCA_030427595.1 Bacteriovoracia bacterium
CTGTTGTGTCGCTGGCACCAATATTGGCGATGACAGCTTCAATAATAGTTGCCATTTCAGTGTTTGCAGCAGTCAGGTCCATATTGGGTTTACAACGTTCTTCTATGAATTTTCCTGGGCGAGGAGCATTGGCAAGCATTGAAAGAAGAACTCCTGCACGAGCGGCATCAAAAGCCGCCATCTCATAAGCAAGATTTCCTTGCTGCTCTAAAGTATCTCTTTGAATGGCCAGATGATCAGTAGCACCAGCTTCGCCTGTTTGTACTTTTTGCAGGTATTCTGACTGGAGGTCAAGTTGATGAGATCCTGCGCGAAAGCCTTGTTGCATCTGCATTCCCTGCTTAGCGATAGCAAAGCCATCAATGAAGGTGAGAATTTTCTTACAGGCCAAGAAGTCATGAGTTTCTGGCCCTTCGTTTACACAAGCGAGAGGCTCCTGACTTTGGGCCTGCATTAGACATTGCTGCTTAGATGCCTGGTCGGGTTGGTTTAAACACTCAAGGCCGTTAGCACTCATAGATGGACTGGTTTCTCTTTCATCAAATTCATCTCTATCAGTTGTATAGTTTGAAATTTTTAAAGATTGGCCGTAGGCTTCACAGTTCACAAGATGGCTAATGTGCCTGGCGAGACATCTGACGCTTGTCGGACTCACGGTAAAACTTTGATTTCCCTCACCGTTCTCACTGTTACCACCATCTCTACAATTTTCTTTAAGACCAGTGATAAAGGTTCCATTTGGCCCATCTAGAATATCGTTTTGACCAGCAAATACCTGTAGGTAAGAAAAGGACTCTGTCGATTCACCAACCATATTCCCCCATGGGGTTCCTACATATTCCTCACATGAGCGCACTCGTGCTGATTCATTTTGAAAAGCTTGCCCATCACCACCACTTGAGCCTGTATTGTCTCCACCTCCGCTTCCTGGGCGTGTTGAGACAGAGAAACCTAAAGCCTGATGAGAGCTCAAAACTAGGCATAGAAGGAGGATCACGTTCTTCGTGGCAGCAGTTCGTTTTCGCATGTTCAGTTCTCGCGGTTGGCGTTTCATAGTTTTATTATCGACGAGAACCCGCTATTTCTTGAGTAAAATGCCCTGTTTTGGCATTCTGAGGTGGTAAATAGCTAAAATGTGGAGGATTTTCTGCTTTTCTCCCCGAAATTCTTAGGTATCATGAGGCAATATTTTGAGGCATTTGCCACTGTACTGGTATCGCTAAGGCCTTGAAAATGAAGGAGAGTTGCCATGAGTCCATTTCAATATCAATTTAAGGTCCTCGAGTCCCACTTAGACACCTTTGGCCATGTCAATAATGCTACCTATCTTCAGCTCTTTGAGGAGGCCAGGTGGGATCTGATCACCGATCGAGGCTGGGGTCTAACAGAGGTTAAGGAGCGCCAAATTGGACCAGTCATTCTTGAGCTCAATCTTAAATTTAAAAGAGAGATCACCAATCGTGAGATGATTACTATAGAAAGTCAGTCAGGGGAGCCCATTAATAAGTTAGTGATGACCATGCACCAAAAAATGATTAAGGAAAATGGTGATGTGGCGGCAATTTTAGATATCAATGTTGGTCTTATGGACCTAAAAAAGAGAAAACTCATTGAACCAACTGATAAGTGGCTTACGGCCGTTGGGGCCCAGTAATATTGAGAAAGTAGTTTTCAAAAATCCACTCGGCCTTTTCTAAAACCAGCTCTCTTAGGAGAAGGTCTTTGTAATGGTCCGTCTGCAAAAATTGGTTAAAGACATCGAAAGTATAAATTTCTTTATAGGTAAGAGAAAAGCGGTGGCTTATATGCCATGGTTCTGGGGCCACCCCACCAAGATCTTCTCTGTAAGGGCGAAAGAAATGAAAATTTTCAAGATGGTCGTTTAAAAAATTTCCTAAGCTTTCAAAAGGACCATTGCTTTCATATTCCCCGGGGCTTAATTCAACTTGATAATCAGGGTTTTCTTCTTGCCAGGCCTTGAGGGCCTTTGAATCGATGATGTCGCCATCAGTGCCCCAATGGTGGCGCGATAGACCAGGAAGGGCGCTCCAGCGGAGAATTGCCTTAAGAACTTCTTCTTCACTTAAGCTTTTAAATTCGAGTGGTCGACCTTGATCATTTAAGAGTTCCCTCTTACCAGAGGCCTTGGCATTCCAAATGGCCTTTTGTTTATCAAATTCTCTGACTCCACTGATGAGCTCTAGCTCAATTCCTTCACTCTTTGCGCTCTCTTTGAGGGCGTGAAAGTCGGCGAGGCAATCTTCTCTCAAAGAAGGTTGCTTAGGAAAGTCTGATAGGGGCATGAGCCCAAAGAGCTCGGGAGATTTTTCAAGAATATCCATAGTGAAATTTTAGCAAAGGGAAGTGGTCTTTACCACTTTAGAACAATTATGGCCTATTCTTCATCATCACCAAAGAGGCGTTTGAGACCACTCGTTTGGTAGCGGTGTGAGATAACATTCCAAAGACTGACATCATCTCTCTTAACGATGTCGCTGTCTTTGTACTTATATTTCTTATCCATAAAGGTTTGAACCTTATTGCCGTCACCACCAGTAGAGTCATTCCAGTTGAACTTAAAGTCACCCTTCTTTCTTCCAGGCCCGATACTTGAAACACCTTTGGTCATACCAATATCTGGAGAGGGCTTATCAAGGCCTGCTTTCTTCTCTGCAATCGCCAAAGCTTTATCCATGCCAGCTGGTCTTAAGCTACTTGCGCGCGCCATGGGACCGCCAATATTTGATTTGTTTTGAGCAAGCTTTCTTCCTTGATGCTGGAGAAGCTTTTCGGTGACTTTTTCAATATCTGAGTTACTTGGAACCTTGATTCCCTTGGCACGAGCTTGTTTGATCATTGAGTCCACTAGCTTCTTCTTCTTTGCTGCTGTCTTTTCCAAGGAAGCGGGATTGAGAGAGGCCAATGCTTTATTGGTACCTTGACCAAAGCTTCCTAGAGTAGAGACGGCTTTTCCTGCACCAAGCTGCGCCCCAAGCCCAGAGCTTAGAGCGAGACTATTGGGCGCTTTCGAACATGCATTTTGTTTACTCACGTTATTGATCATCTTCCTACATTTACATTCGTAGTCAAACTGACCAGTAACAGTGATACACCCTTGTCTTGGACCTTCATCGAGAGGCTTAAGGGCTGGATTCTTAAGAGCATAGTTAATATTGTCTGCTTTGAAGAGGTTTTGGCAGATCACTGAATTGGTGCGGTTGGGGTTTTGCTCACCATCGTCTGTATAACAGTAGCAACGCTCATTTTTGAGGTCATCTCTTCCATCAGGGCAAAATCCTGCTGTGTATTCATTAAAGGTCTTAATCATATAAACGATAGCCCAAATAGTTTCCTTTGCACGCTGTTGTTCATTATTAGCGTGCATAATGAGGTAGGCATTGAGGGCCAGCATTATCCCTGCACCGAGAGAAATCTGGGCAGAGGTTCCCATATTAAGAACCTGGTTCGTCCACTTGTCCATCCCTGCAACTGTTTCATCATAGGATGCCCATTCTCCAGTTAAGTCACTACTAGAATTTTCAGCTGAATCAAAGAGCTGATTCTCACTAGCATCCATTTCTTCAATATCGCCTTTGCTGTAGCGCTTACAGGCTTTAGGCCAACCTGCTGGGGTCATTTCATAAATGGCGAAACCCAATGCAGCTGCAAACCCTGCAACTACAGCGAGTTGGAGATTCTTTCTCTTTTTTGCCTGGTCTTGGACTTGTTCCTGCTCTTGGCGCAGGTAGTGAAAGGCCCTTAGCTGAGCCTGATAGGAGCCAGCTTCACTACCTTTAAGGCTTTCATTATTGGCCTCTTCCTCATAGTTTTTTGCGAGTTCCTCAAAGTTCTTCTTTGCTCTATTCTTAAGGTACCAGTCCCCAACTGTCCAAGCGACCGAAGTAACAGCAAAAATTGTCTTTGAGGTACAAGAGCCATTACTTTCTTTGCCATGTTTTTCAAGATCATTTTTTGTGATGTCGAGCATTTCATCTGTATTGGCAATACCAGTACCAATAGCAAATAAGGCGTAAGCCGCTGATACCCGAGAGGCTACTGCCTCAGTTTTCGAATCTTGAAAGCGATCACCGTGGGCCACCCCTGTTTGTTCTGTTGCCTTGTCTTTATAACATTGCTCGGGGTTATCGGAATTTTGACAGGTGAGGGCATCATCTTTGGTGTCCATGACTTCTTGTTTAACAACACAGGAGTTGAGCTCTGAGTCCCAGCGTCTGGCCGGGTCGGCGTTACAGGCCTCGAGTTGCTCTTCCACTGTCATGGGCGCAGTGGGATTGCCAGTCATGGCCTCCTCTGACTGAGCCAAAGCAGTTGGGGCCGTAATAAGACAAAGTTGAAAAATGAGAGTGGCAAGGAAACTACCTCGTAAAGCCGCCTTTAGGTGACCGAGTGCTTTTTGAGCGAATGTAATTTTAGAGGATTGGTTCCTACGCATATCTCATTTCCCGAATTTACAAATCTAGAACTTCTTTAATTATAAAAGCATTCCTAAACAGATGGGAGTTTTGGCCGTTATTGCATGCCTAAACTCCACTATTTTTAAGATAATTGTGTAATTTCATGGACTTAGGTGTTTAAGAGATCCGGTTTAGGGGAGAAGGCCTAGTGCCTTAAAGGATTGTCATTAGGGTATTGGTAAAGAGTAGACCTCCTCTACTGACTTTTGGTGCTTTACCTTAATCGTCACTCTTTCTTTTTCCAGAGACTTTAAACAGCCCATAAAAGAAAAGGCGCCTTCATCGGCCTTAGCCTTAAGACAAGTTTCTAAAATATATCTGGTAGCAAGGGAGACCGCCAAGGAGGTGCCCTTAAGTTCGCCAAAGACCCTCGGTTTAAAGTTAAAGGGCAAAAAGTAATTCACTTTCTTTGGTTCCAAGAGTTCTAAATCTTTAAAGTGTGGCCTACTGTGGTCTACTCCCTCGAAGTAGGTTCCAAAGATAAGACGACTTTCTTGATCAAGAAAGTCATGGGGGAAAAGGATTGTTCCTTTATTAATTCCCGGGTAGCGCCTTCCAGCAGCAAGAAGAAAAGGGAGATCCTTAAAACCGATCTGGGCCGCTTTCTCCCGTTCTTTAGTATTCTTTGTTGGAAGCCCTGCTGCTGCGACAACAAAGTCGACGTTAAGCTTCTTGGCCTCTTCAATGGCCCGCTTCCAATAACGGATTTCTTGGACACCTCTATTATTAAAAATCACAAAGGGAAAAACTTTTATTTTAGTGTTGGATCCTTCTTTTAACTTTGTCTTTAAAAGTTCACTGAGAACCCATTGGCCATGAAATTGGCGGTTTTTAAGGGAATGCTTATTACACTTATAGGTCACGCTTTGAGTGACATCTTTTACTTGTGAAATTACAAAGTGATTACTCTTTTCTAATAGACTTGGGCAAAAGCCTGTATCAAAGACCGCAATTCTTAGGGCAAAGTTTTGGTTTGAATTTAAGCAAAAGAATAAAAAGAAAAGGGCCTTCCATGTAAAGGCCCTTTTTATGAGATTTTTAAAAAACTTTTGTTTTCTTGTACTCTTACATTCTAAATGGACTTTGAACAAATGGGTTATCATCAAGTTTATTATACAATGATTTGTACTCTTTTCTAAGGTTATCTCTTAAGCCTTTTCCAATACGGAAAAGTCCAGTCCCTTTGATCGTATCACGCATATTATCCTCAACTTTGAGCTCAATATCCTGATCCATGCGATCATCAACAGGATCAAAGTTATCAAGAGCATGGTCGATGACCTGATACATGGTAAAGGCAGAGAGGTTCTTAGAAAGTGTGCTTCTCTTTACTTTCTTACCTGAGTGATCGAGTACTCTACTGTAAAGAAGCTTAGAATCCACAGCGAGTTCTTCAAAACGGCTATTATTTGTTTTCTTATAGGCCTCGTTAATATTAAGGATTTCTGCCGTGGCCATAGCGATCATATTTTGAACTTTAGCACTCGCTTGAAGTGCATTATTTTCAGTAAGAGCACTACCGGCTTCAGTGACAAGTTCATTGTGAGTCTTCATAAGACCTGAAAGGGTTCTCATGGCCTCTTTCATCCCATTAGGTGTTGTCTGAGCCGCAACCGTCATCTCTGTAACACCATCTAAGTATGGATTCGTGAAGCGTAGGTTAAAGAGCTCATCATTTCCTTTAAGGAAGACAGGAAGAAGAGCTGCATTTTTAAGAACGCCACTATTATTACGGGCCAAGTTAAGACCTGCATTTCTTGAGTCAACAAAGAGAAGAACAGTGTCCTCTGAGTTTTTAAGAAGGGCGGAAACTCCAGGAATCGTTGAGCCTCTTAGATTGTCTAGAGCAACAATCATTTTCTTATTGAGACCCTTATTAAGAACATCTCTATTCATGCGAGCAAGAGAGAGGTCAATCACGCTTGCATTAGTAAGACCACCAACTTCTTCAAGGGCGTTGATGAGGTCACGAGCATTCTTAGAAGAATCTACGAGAAAGACTGGCTTGCCACTTTTTGCACTGTAAGGCGCTTTAACCATGGTTTGAAGGGCGTTGTCTAGTTGACCAACGATAACACCATTTTTCTTAATGACGGCGCTAAAAACAAGATCTTTGAAAACATCTCTTTCGTTAGTTACTAGAACCTTGGCACTATTAAGAGTTGTGCTTCTGCCTTGTCCTAAGCTTGATACACTATCAAATTCTTTGGTAACGATATCAGTTTGAGCATTGTCACGAAGTTCAATCGTCAGAGCACCGTCATACTTTCTACCCGACTTATTAGTCACCGAAACTGATAATGTATTGGCCTCATTGATGAGAAGTTGCGACTGAGTCTTAAGGTTTGAAAGGGCAAGAGGATAAGTGACTGATACTTTCTTCTTGTCTCCAAAATTAAGACGCGCGGTAGAGGTTGCGTAGTAGTGACGCCCTTGGATGCGTGCTTCTGCCGTAAGAGGGGAGAACGCTTGAAGAGTCTTTTCTTCAACGCTTCCAAGACGGTTTGAAATTTCAGATTTGACGGCACCTCTAATAGTTGCCGTTGTTTTTGCAGGAATGGAAGGAAGCTTGACTCTTTCTCCATTATCCAAGCTAACAGTAACGTTGTTAGCAGCTTTGTCACCAAAGTTAGTGATGGTTACATTATGGAGAGTTACTTCACCTGGTTGAAAAACACCATCGGCCTTTGCAACACCTTGAACCCCACCATCCAACATGTCTGAAGATTCAAATTTAACGACAGGGTTATTTTTGTAGATGGCATCTACTGTAGCAAAGCGACTTACTCTAAAGATCTCAGTTTGTTCTTCAATATTTTGATCAAAGGTTTCAACTTCGGCCTCGTTAAAGTTTGCTATACGAATTTCTTCGTAACGACGATTGTAAGTTGCTTGTCTCTGATCTGTGTACGTTTGCTGGTATTCTGAAGAACCAGTATCTGGGTTGGCCACAGCTTGAGCGTAGGCAATTTGACGGGCTTCTTCCTTCACAATAGGATAGCGCGCGTCAAAGGCTGCATTAAATCCTGCCTGACGACCCTCTTCTGTTTGAGTGGGGTATTCACGGCCTGAGTAATCCTCATAGGCTGCCATACGAGCATTTTCATAATTACTCATATAAAGGCGGTCGATAGACTGATTAAATT
>JAUIBX010000359.1 GCA_030427595.1 Bacteriovoracia bacterium
AGGGGGGGATGATCTTTGTGGGTTTGTGCTTGGGTTGTGGGAGTTTTGCGGGTTGGCGCTGTTTTGACGACTCCCCATTCCACGGTCTGCGCTTGAACGTCACCGAAAAATCGCGGTGCCCTTACCCCAAAGGGCCTTTTATGTATGACCGCTTGTCAAATAAAAAATCTCTTAGCAAGGCCTTTAGAAACTAGTTCACTTTTATTCGCGTGCTGGTTAACGCATTAAGAATAGTTCACTACATGGCCTTGCCTTTATCTTGAGTCGAGTGCTGTAAACTCACGCCCTTGGTCCGAGGATTACCATTGTATATTCCTTGGCCCTGCTAAGAGACCTTCTTAACTTGCTTTTATTAATGATTCCCAAATAAATCCCACCATCTCCCTGGCACAGGCAACTTTCACTTTGTTTCGGTTTTTTTCTCTATAAAGAAGATGATTGCTCTTTTTGTAGAGCCTATTCATACACCTATCTGCGATGGCCGTAAGTTCTGAAGGCACATTATTTCTACGATGTTTGAGTTTATAACTTACCTTTGGGGGCGATGAACACCTTTGAGTTGATTCCACTAACGCTGTTCGAACAATTTTATTTCCAAACTTTGTAATGCCTTTCTTCCTCTCTTTACCTCCAGAACTATACTCACAAATGTCGAAACCTAAAAATGACATGAGCTTTCTCGGGTGAGAAAATCGTCTTATATCTCCTAGTTCCGTAATAATCTTCATCGCTGTTAATGTCTCTATTCCTCGATATACAACCAGGGCACTGACTTTTTCTTTATATTTCTCAGTCGCTGCTAATTGCTCTATATGATAATTATAAGTCTTAATCGTTGACTCTAGATGCTCTAACTGGGTAATCAATAAGTTCAGATTAATCTTCAAACTCTCATTAAGTGAAGAAGTCTTTCCATATAGCCATTTTCTGTATCGGTCAGTCCATAAATTTAATCCCTTTTCTTCTTCTCTATAATTGATCCCATGCCTTCTTAGAAGCGATTGAATATGGTTCTTTGTCTTTACTATCTGCTTCGATATTAAGCTTCTCGATCTGATAAAATCTCTTTCCGCCTCATCCTCTTTGTCTGGAATATTGATTGTTGTTAAAAGATCCTTCATGTAAAAATTTGCTAATTTTTCGCTATCACACCTATCCGTTTTGACTCTATTTCCGCTTACAATCGGAATCGATCCCGTAGCTATAACATGACAATCAAAACCCTCCTCTCTTAACTGCCTACAAAGAGAAAAACCAAGATACGTTGACTCGTAGCAAATTCTGTAATCTTCGATTCTTGAGTGGAACTTAAGCAACCGCTCAATCAGTTTTTCCTTATTAGGATTTGTTTTTAAGTAGTGGATTTCACCTGTCTTGGAGTTAATAATCGTTCCATGAAATGCCTTGTCATCGACATCTAAACCCACAAATAGTATTGTTCTCATTGTATGACCTCCCTTCTGTCGTTTATGAATAATTAATAGTTATCATAATGAGGGTAACCAGTCCCAGGTACGAAGCAAGGGCGGTCATAC
>JAUIBX010000183.1 GCA_030427595.1 Bacteriovoracia bacterium
GTGCGGTTTGAGTGAGGGCCTCCTCAACTTGTTCAGAAATGAGGTGCTCTCCAGAGTTAGAGATAAAGTGCTTGGTGCGGCCTGAAACCTTTAAGCGATAGGGTTTGGTTGAGGTAAATGTGACGGTGTCGCCAATATCATAGGCCCAAAGACCGCCCATGGTTGAGATAATGAGGGCGTAGTTTTCCCCAACTTCAACATCCCCTAAGGAAAGTCTTTTGGGATTTTCTTTACCCCATTCACTCATCGGCACAAACTCATAGAAGATCTCGCCATTGGGAACTAGGAGAAGGTCATCCTTTTCTTGTTGGTCTTGAAAGGCGATAAAGCCTTCGGAAGCGCTAAAGACCTCAAGACGATGAAAAGGTTTTCCAATCAGGGTTTCCATACGCTTACGGTATGGGCGATAGGCGACACCTCCGTGGGTGATGACCTGAAGATTAGGGAAAACCTCCGCAACCGTTTTTGCTCCTGTTTTTTCTAGTAGCCTTTCAAAGTAACGGATGATCCAGCCGGGAAAGCCACCCACCATGCCGACATCTTGGCCGATGGACTCGTCGATGGTTTTGAGCATCTTGAGATCCCAGTCTTCAATGGAGTTGGTGGCCACAGATGGGATACGGTTTTTCTTCATAAAGGAGGGGATATGGTTGTTGAAAATCCCTGTGATCTTACCAACGCTCAAGTGGCCCTCATCAACGAGCTTGGGGTTCGCCGATAAAATGACCATTTTCTTAAAGAGGGGCTCAAAGTTTTCTGTTTCCTTAAGGTAGGTGGCCGAACACAGAACTGAGGATGCCATACCGCGGTCAAGGGAGTCCTTCGTTACCGGAATAAACTTTTCACCCGAGGTCGTTCCTGAAGTTGTCGCCAAATAAAGGGGAAGTCCTGGCCATAGAATATCTTTTTGACCCTCTCTAATTTTTTCAACAAAGGGTCTTAGCTTCTCGTAGTCATGAATGGGCACCCTCTCCTTAAACTCATCATAGGTGGTCTCTGGCGTCAGGTTGTGGAGAGAACCAAACTCAGTTTGAGAGACCTTGGCCATCAGGGCTTTAAAGACCTCTCTTTGGGATTGAAGTGGCATTTCACTAAATTGGGTGATCTTTCGCGCCATCTTGCCAAAGTAGAGTTTGAAAATGAATTTTTTTAACCATTTCACTGTTGAAAAACCTCTCTCAGATTGCGCAAGAAACTTATCAGTAGTGGGCTAGAAGATCACGGGAAAGCATGGTTGTGCCCTGCGTAATGAGCGGCATTTGTGAAAAATTGACACAAATCTGACAATAGACATCAGTTTCTTACAATGTCCGAGCATTTTACTTTCTTTAACTTACACAGATTGTCGGACTCTTGGCCCACCGAGTAGTTTATCTTCACCGAAACACTCTAGGGAGAAATTATGAAAAAATGGATTTTAACAGCAGCAGTGATGGCCTCATTCACGACTCTTGCTTGTGACTTTCATGGCAAGACAGGTATCGCCATCGACAACGACCTATGGATTGGTCCACACGATAAAAGCGCTGCTGGTATTACTAAAGAACAATTTGATCGCTCCATCACTGATGTTGAAGCTATCTATAATGAAATCGTTGATTCAAACGGTGGAACTCTTAAAGTTGTAAGAAATTGGGACGACGGAACAGTTAACGCCTTTGCTCGTCAGACTAACGGCACTTGGGAAGTTCAAATGTTTGGCGGACTTGCTCGTCACCAAACAATTACTGAAGACGGCTTTGCTCTTGTTGTTTGTCACGAACTTGGTCACCATCTAGGTGGAGCTCCTCGTAAGCTTGATTGGTTTGGCCAAACTCGCTGGGCAGCTAACGAAGGTCAAGCTGACTACTGGGGTGTCTCAAAGTGTTTCAGAAAACTCCTAGAAAAAAGAGGTGACAGTCTTGATGTTGTAAAAACAATGTCTGTTGATCCTGAAGTTAAGAAAACTTGTGATGCTCAGTTTGGTTCATCACCTGAAGCTGCTGCTATCTGTATTCGTTCCGCCTATGCTGGACGTTCTCTGGCCGCTCTTTTCCATTCACTAAGAAACCTTACAGAAGATCTTTCTTTCTCTACTAAAGATCCTCAAGAGGTAACTTCTACTTATCATGGTCACCCCATGCCACAATGTCGTCTTGACACTTACTTCAGCGCTGCTGCTTGTGATGTTGCTTCTCACATCGACACTGACATGGATGATCCAAATATTGGAACTTGTAACAGAACTGAGGGCTATACAGCGGGACTTAGACCTCTTTGCTGGTACAACCCTGCTGAATACAACAATGAGGCTCCTGTAAATGAAGAGGTAGCTTCAAACTAATTCAGACAACAACAAGAACATTCGCAAATATATGAAAAGGCCCTCCGTTTGGAGGGCTTTTTTTGCCCACTTTTTAAGGCAGGTCTATTTTCCTTAACGTCATGATCTTCTCGCTTTTCCAATAATTTACAAATTATTAAGCCACACTTTTCCCCTCAGGGCCTAGTATAAGTGAATAGTTGCTTTCAAATACCCGATATAGTTGATGTTGTTTCTTGGGCTGGTGTGTGATGTTCGGAAATTCTTTAAAACAGTTAATGACTTTTTTTCTAGTGTGGTCCCTTTCCATACAGGCTACTGATTTTCAGACAGAGTATGGCCTAAGCCCAACAGGACATCTTGTTTTATTACCCCAAGAAGCAGAAGTCGCTGATCTTCCATCTCCGGCCTTATTAAGGGCCCTTGAAGTTCATCTACCATCAGATCAGTTTTTACAGATGGAAAGTTTTTATCATGGGATGTTTCAGGCACCAGAAATATCAGATAGACAGCAAGCGATGAGGGAGTTTCGTCAAAGGTTGTTAACCTTAAGAGGAAGTAACCCTTCTCTGTTTAGGGAAATCGAAACCCAAGTGAGAGAGCAAGAAGGGCAGGAACCTGGCTTACCTGCATATTGCTCTCATTTGCCCTCAATTGATCAAGAGGCGATAAACTCTTTTTTTCCAAGTTCGGATGAACTGGGGCAAATCGCTTATTGTTTTGATGGTACTGGCTACTCTGTCAACCAGGGATTGTTAACTCTAGCCGAAAATGTAAGGACGATTGGTCAGCGCAGTCTCTCCATGAGACCACAAGATTTTAGGGCCAGGATGATGTCTCTTGTAACGAGAAACCTTTTAGAGCAAAGAGCAAGGTACGGGGACCTGCCACAAAACCCTGAGGAGCTTTTTCCAAGTTGTTTTACCAGTCAACGAGAAGAGGCCATCGCTAGGGACCCAGGAGGGGAATTGCAAGCATTAAGTAGTGTTCCTCTACCGAATCCTCCAGCTTACAATACAGGACTTTTTAGGAGTAACTTTCGTCAAAATTTTAATGAAGCAAGAAGTATGAAGGCCCCGGAAGGTGGGGAAGCTGGTCTTACTCCTCAATCACCCCATGAAATTTTTCTCCAAAATACCATTGAAAGGTCTTTATTTACTGCAGCAATAGATTTTTATCAAATCAGACTTTCCGATAATTATACGGGTATTTGTCGTCTAAATGCAGATATCAACCATATTGTAGAGAATAATATTTTGGAAACTAATGTCGGTTCTCTTGACTCCATCTATAGTCCTCCCCAGCAGGAGTTTATTGTGAATTGTTTGAGAAACTTACAAACAGAGGATTCTCTTTCGTATACTCACGAAGGCGCGGGGACAACTTTTTTAATAGACGCTGAGTCTGTTTTTAATCCTCTACTTTTTGAAAGGAATTCTCACGGTCTACCTTCATCAGAACCTTCACAGTCTATTCATAGATCAGCTTTTGAAAACTCATCTTATCGAGAGCTGATGGGCGAAGTCTTGCCATTGTTAAGGGGTGGTATTGTTGACTTTCAGGAAAGGTTTCAAGAGTTCGTGACGGAAAACAAACAAAGAATAGAACAGGTTACTTCTGAACTTCAGCAAAGTGAGAGTTTTAGTAATTCTTTTAATCAAGAGGTGGAAGAGTTCCGGGATGAATTGGATCGATCAATAAATCGGATCTGTGAAAATGAAGGTCAGGACCTTCATCATATAACTGAACTTGTTGCTGAAACACGCCAGCAAATTCTAGAAGAGAACTCAAACTTAAGCGAAGAGGCAAGAGAAGAACTTTTGATAGAGACTCAAATGATTGAATGTAATTTTTTAAGGGAGAGGCCAAATCAGGGAGCAGCTGGAATACATCCGGCCATCGGTGTTTTGGGAGGTGTCGCAGGCACTGTTTTAGGGGCAACTATGCCACTTGTCGGATTAGGAATTATGCTTGGGATGACTGCTGTTGATAGGGGCGAACGCCTTAGGAACCAAGAGCAACGATATATGAATATGTCGGCGCTTCAGGCAGCAGGTTTAGTGGAGCTAGATCAAGCTAGGGCGGAATTACCTCAATATGGTGCTGAACTTGGTGGGTTCCTTAGTGAGCTCATGTTAGGAAGTATTCACTTTCGATCGATGGGCGCGCGCATTATCCATGATCAAGCAACTGCTTTCGCAGGGCTGGGGGTAACAATTGGGCTTAGTGGAACTCCTCAGGAAGGCTCTGATGGAGAACAGTTAGGGGGCAGTCTTAGACAGGAGGCGAGAGTTGAAACTCTAGGTCTAGAAGGAGAGCCTCCTGTTGAAAAATGAAGTTGCCAAGCACCTTTTTCACATTGTCCAAAAGCAAGAATAGTTTCTTTCTAGAAAGTTTGGTTGATACCGGCAACGATGGTGCGCGGTGAACCTGGGCGCAGGCCAAAGGGTCTTAGACCCACAAGATAAGTGTTGTCGAGGATATTGTTGACTCGAACGAAGGCGCGGCCCTTATTGGCATATTGATACGAAAAGGCCGTATCAATGACACCATATGAAGGAATGAGGCGGCGTCCTTCGGCCACAGACTGATCAGCAATTTGATCTTTCCACAGCATATTCACATCCATGGCAAACTTCTTGTAACTCACTCCTGTTCCAAAGCTCACCTGATTTTGCGGAACATAGGGCATGGGATCATTCACGCGGATGATATTATGTGGTCCCTCGGTTGGTCCCCATTCAGGGTTTGAGTTGGCAAAGCTTGATTTAAAGCGGGCCACTGTAAAGGTGTAGCCTAAGCGGACAGGAAACCTAAAGTTGCCGGCAGAGAACTCATGAGAGGCGATGGACTCAAGACCATAGATTTCACCTTCGCCGCCATTAAACTCTTGGTCAAGGTTGGCCTCATCACATCCGGCCGCAAAGGTACAAGTCCCTTTGAGATTTTGGTAGTCACTGTAAAAGGCAATGGCCTCAAGATAAATGGGCGCCTTAAGGCGAAAGCCAGCTTCGTAGTTGATGGCCTCCTCTGGCTCGATATCAGAGCTCTGACCGGGACCAACGAGAGTGATTCCTTTATTGACTCCACCAAGAAGAACAAAATCATTCGTGATAGAGTAGTTGAGACCAACACCAGGGACAAAAACCCTTTCGGTATTTTCTTGGATCAAGTTACCACGTACTCCACGAGGGTCACGGCGATGATTAACTTGCTCAAACCTTGTTCCAATTTGAGCTGTCAAATTGCCAACGATCATTTCATCTTGGACGAAGAGGGCAATGGCCTCTGAACGGTCTTCATTTTTGCTGGTTGTTTCAAGAAAGGTCTCATCGTAGATGAGATCACCATCAAGCATGGTAGCGGCCTGCTCGGTGTGGTTTCGAGAGACCTGATCTCTGTGCAGACGCAGACCT
The DNA here is from genome assembly GCA_030427595.1 of Bacteriovoracia bacterium. Classification (GTDB taxonomy): domain Bacteria; phylum Bdellovibrionota; class Bacteriovoracia; order Bacteriovoracales; family Bacteriovoracaceae. The sequence continues at coordinate 5,719 of JAUIBX010000183.1, forward strand.
ATTTGAACTTCATGGGCAACAGGGCCAGTATTAAGGCTCATATCAAGCTGTGATTGAACCCCTTGAGAGAAAAAAGTTCGGTCATTAGAACCAATCCGAAGCCTTTCGGTATCATCTGCAGAGTTTCTGTCACCCCTAAGAAGGTCCAAGATATTGTTGGGGTCAATATCACTATTAAGGGCCGTTCTAAAGTCTTGGCGGTTAAAGAGGTTATTAAATTTAACCCAATTTCTTCTCATCTGATGATGATAGACCGTTGTCTTTGCTTTCATCCAGGAGGTTGGCGCAACAGAGTATGAGCCTTGAAGAGCGTAGCGCTGCCATTGCATATTATCATCTTGAGAGGCAGCATAGCGGGTAAAGGCATCAGCATTAAAGTCCGCCGTTGATGTCCCAAGATAAGTCTCATCACTATCTTCATTCGCAAAAGAAAACTTAAACTCAAGTCTTTGCTTGTAACCAGGTAGCTTTTGACCAAATTTGACGAGGAAGTCATTTTGTTCGAAGTCGACCTCTTCTCCATTAGGAAGAGAGCGCAAAATATCGCCTTCTTTACGACTGGCCTGAATAAGCCAGCTAAAGTCACCTGAAGAACCACGATTTAAGAGAAGCGCCTGGTTAAAGGTCCCCCCACTCAGTTCAACCTGAGTTTCTTGAGGTCCATCAAGGAGTTTGGTGACCATATTGATGGCCCCACCAACTGAGTTAGGGCCAAATTTAACGGAGCTGGGTCCCTTAAAAACTTCCATAGAAGACATGCGGTTGGTGCTAGGGAAATAGTAGGCAGCAGGCGCAGCATAGGGAGCTGGCCCCATAAGGATACCGTCTTCCATGATCGTGATCTTCTTAGAGCGCACAGGGTGAGCCCCTCTTAGACCAATATTAGGGCGCAGGCCTATACCATCTTCCTCTTGTATGTAGACACCAGGAACTTTATCAAGTACGCGGTTGACGTCTTGATAGTTGAACTTCTTAAGTTCCTTCTCATCAATAAAGTGAGCACTTCCTGGAGTATAGAAAACTTTTTCTTGAGAGCCGATGACGTAAATGACGTCGTCTTCACTCGAGTTAACCGAGGCCGTTTGTGCTGGTGGTGTGAGGTTGGTTTCTGTCACACCTTGCGCCCACAGCCCTTGGGACGCCAGAAGCGTTGTCAGGGTAAGTAGTTGGTAGCGCATTAGTCATTATCTCCTTGTGCCTGACGGGGAGCTGATAGCTCTTGCAGGGCACTGAGGTATTCATTCTTAAGAAGGCCAGTCACCTTTCTTAGATCCCAAATGAGGGCGCAGATCTCTTCAACACGATTTTCAGAAGTCGTGGCCTCACATTTTGCGGGGTCAATATTTTCAAGGGCCTTAGTAAGAGTGGTGGTCTCTTTAAAGGCACGCAGGTTGGTAAGAAAGGTTTCGGTGTTGGTCTTCATCAAAGCCGCAAGCTCTTCAAAGCCACGATTCTTAAGAAGATCATCAAGGCCATTTCCATCAAACTCAGTCTCTGGGTTGATGCCAAAGAAGAGGTAACGGAAGCCTTCTACAGATGCTTCAACCGCATCAAGGCCAAAGTCTGCATAGAGGTGCTCAGACTTATCTGGACAAGAGGCATCAGGACACTTGGTAAGACCACCATCGATTCGAATTTCAAAGCCTGCTGGGTAGGCAAGCTTGACATCAACAGTGTTGGTGTAGAGGTCAAAGAGGGCCTGTGAAATAGCATTCGTGAGTTGCAAAGGGCTTCCCGCATTTCCACTTAGCATGGTTGCCGTGTAGTGACCGCCACGGGGTGACCA
>JAUIBX010000184.1 GCA_030427595.1 Bacteriovoracia bacterium
TTTGCCGCTTATTTTGGCCTTCATTATGTTCTCTATGGGCCTTAGTCTTACTCCTCAAGATTTTAAGAGAGTCCTGTCCCTACCCAAGGCCTTCTTAGTTGGGGCCTTCTTACAGGTCTTTAGCTTACCAGTGTTGGCCTTTCTTATTACTAAGGCATGGGTCTCTGGTGGTGGAATTGATCCCGCCCTTGCTGTGGGTATGATTATTATTGCTGCTTGCCCAGGTGGTGTGACTTCCAACCTAATGACCCACATGGGAGGTGGCGATACCGCTCTCTCTATTTCACTGACCGCCGTCATTAGCATCCTCAGTGTCATCACCATCCCCTTTATCGTCAATTTTGGTTATTACTCATTTATGGGAAGTGAAACCCAAAGCCCTCTACCAATCCTAACGACTATCGTTGGCATCTTCTTTATTACCACCGTTCCAGTTGCCATTGGCATGCTTGTTAAGGCCAAGAAGAATGACTTTGCTGATACCTTTGAGCCCCTTGCCAGAAAGGTTGCAACATTTCTCTTTGGTCTCATTGTAGGTGTTGCTGTCTTTAAGAAGTGGGACCTGGTCGTCGAAAACTTCGCTTCAGTCGGCCTCGTCACCTTAGCTTTAAATTTAGCGACCATGTTCTTTGCTTGGTTTGTGGCCAAGGTCTTGGCCCTTGAAGAGCGCCAAAGGATAGCTATCACTTTAGAGTGTGGTCTTCAAAACGGTACCCTCGCCATCATGATTGCAGCGACCTTTCTTAAGAATGAAACCATGATGCTACCAGGAGGGGTTTACTCCCTACTGATGTTTGTCACTGGTGGCCTCTATCTTCTTTTATTAAGGTTAATGAATAGGAAAAGAACCTAACTTATTGACGCTCACACTTATAGTCCACACTATAATACCCATCAGGTCCTGCAGCACGGTATTGAAAGAAACCAAACTTGGCCTTCTTAACGAGCTTTGTGCTGAGATAGGGATTGAGAACCAAAGTCACATTATAGCCCTCAACTCCATCACCGATACTAGGAAAATACCCCAGCAAACGATTCCAATTCTTATAAGTTGAAGACTGAGGCTTATAACTTTGATCTATGATCGCACTCTCGACTCCATTGATAAGAAAGGAGATTTTGCTTTCCTCTCCATCTTCTGGAACAAAGACTTCTAGAGAAATATCAGGTCCTTGAAAGTCGATATCAAAACAGAGAAACTCTCCTGCATAGTTATTGGTAGAGAAGACTAGAGCACATAAGAGAAGGATCAATGATCTCATAACGTTTCCTTTTTAAGGTATTTCTGAAACCTATCACTATTGTCTCAGAACGACTGCCTTCAGTTTTTACGGTCAGAATAAATTACTAATAACGTTCACAAACGTGCGGTGACTCCATAAACCACTGGAAAAGCATCTCAAAAAAGTCAATGATTGGAGATTTTTCAATTTCCTAAGGAAATGCTGTCAAGTTTTAAACACCAAGGTATGAATAGCGCCTACTAAGTCTTTTTCTAAGGAGCTCAAATGCAAAAACTCATTCTTTTCTTTTTAATGGCCTTCTCTGCTTTTAGTATTCAGGCAAATACCGATGAAGTTGCCAACCTTTATCACGAAAGAATTGAGCAAAGGTATCCCCAGGTCAAATTTAAAGAGTTTCGCCTTCTTTCACCTGAAGATGTTCCAGCGGATATCAAAGAACTTCAAGAAGATCAACTTGGTAACCTTCTTAATTTCGCTCGAAGCTATGACCTCTTTGAGCTTGGCTGGAGTTATGAAAATCATAATGATGTCTATGAAGTCACTGTCGAAGGTGGACAAGTGGTTCTTTACACTTTTTCAGACCTCATCATCAAAAATGGTGTCCCTGATTCAAGACGCTTCTATCAGGCCGTAAGAAGAGTGGATGGCGTCTTCTATGTAGGCAGAATCTCTGACTACCCACTAAATTAATGATGACGATAGAAAGAAAATCCATTCTCTTTGACATTTTACTTACCATAATCACTGGTGGACTTTGGAATCTATGGGTGCAGTATCGTCAAATACGAGACTCCAATGCTATATTGCCCCCTGAAAAGCAAAAGAGTTTCATCCTTCTTTTGCTCTTTAGTGTCCTGACTTTTGGTCTTTACTTTGTTTGGCATGAATTCAAATTAACTAAAGATCTCCATATCAAAGTCTATGGCTCTGATCGCTTAGAAATAGAGATCCTCTGTGGAATAGCTTCCTTTTTCGGTCTTTGGTTTATTGTGGATTCTTACCAACAGAGTCTGATGAACGAGATAGCTCCTAACTAAGGAGTATCTTCAAACTTACACTGACTATCCTTTGCATAGAGGCGAGGAATAAGCGTAATATCACCAGGGGTATAGGAAAGAGAGAGGAAACACCACTTCTTTGGTGCCTTTCTCAAAGTCAGCGTAAATCTCTTTTCCCTATTGGAAGAAGAAAAACTAACCTGACAAAGATTTCCCTCTTCATAAAAGCTTTTAACTCCATTTTTTAAAAGGGCTATTTTCAATAGCTTTCCGATATAGGACTCACTCAATTCTTTTAGAGGTAGCTTACCTTTACTCAAAGGAACCGAGCTAAAAGTGGCCTTGTGGCCATCAAGATTAAAATCATAGTAATGATCACCTAGATAACACTCTTTTTTTCCAATCTTAATCTTTCGCCCCAAGACTTTGACTTGGCCTGAGTCATTGGAGCAACCAGAGGGTCTTACCTCTTCAATTTCTCCCCAATTCTTCTTAATAACCTTATAGCCCTCACTTTTCTTAACAAGGGTAACGACTTCTTCCTTGTCTCTTACCTTGTTGGGATCAATTCCACGACAGGCCTCAACTGAGCGAGCGTACAAGGAAGGCACTTCAACTATGGCGACAAGAAAGAGAAGATAAGTACGTCTGATGATGAGACTCCCGAAATTTTAAAGGTAATTCTTTTATTCTAGTCAACGCCTTCATAAGGAGGAAGAGAAAAATTTGCCTGATCTAAATCATTCTAAAAAATTCCAAAATTTGAAACAATATTAATGTGAGATTTTTAATTTTTATTCTTTTATTACCTCTCTTCTCAATGCCTCTTACACATGGAGCTAACGGTCCCTTCGCTGAAGTCTCTCTCGGAATTAATAAGCTTACGGATATTGATGAAAATGGTCGCTCTGACTCTGGGATCGGTGCCAACCTTAATGGTAAAGGTGGAATGATGTTGGGGCCTTTCTTTGGAGGCCTTGACCTCAACTTCTCAGTAATTGAAGTGAGTGACCCTTTTTTTGGAAGTGTTGAAGAAAATAGTATAGGACTCGTTGGCGGTATCAATATTGCCCAGTTTTCTCGGGTCTACTTTACTTTTAACCCCTACTCTAAGACGAATCACGATAGTGGAGAATACCAAGGAATTGGTTACAAATTTGGTGCCGCATTCTTTCTTCCCTTTATGCCTTACGCCAACTTTATTACTGAGTTAAGAACCACGACTTACGATAAGAAAAAGGTCGGGGCATCCTATCAGAACGCTCCCGACCTCAATATTACTAGTCTTACATTTTCTTTTGGTTTCTTCTTTAATTAATTCCTAGCGAAGGGAAGATGAAAATTAAGTAAAAAGTGGTTTTTGGCGCCTTTTTCAAGCGGCCAGGCCTCTTCTTCTCCATCATGGCGTTTAAGAAGAACCCATTCTTCAGTATGGGCGATGATTTCTGTGGGAAGGTTTTGAGAGTCTAACCATTTGTAGGATTTCGAAAGGGCCGTCAGAGCGAGTGTGTTGAGATCAGTCATTGATCCTCCTTTGTTATAGTCCTTTATGGCATGAAGCACGCCAACCTCTCCTATGTCTTATTGGAGATTTACAGGGGCTTTATCAGTAAGGGGGTCAATTTGGCGCTGGACCGTGATTAATTTTTAGACAATAAGAAGCCTACTTAAGACTCTCTCTATAGAGGTCAAGAGTGGGTCTATTAGAGCTCAGTCGGTCAACTCTCTGGGCCCAATTGACAATTTTTGGGTATTCACTAATGAGAAGAGACCTCTCTTCCATACAAGGAGCAAGAAGACCCTGAACAACCATAAAAATGGCAAAATCTACTAAATCAGGAAGATCATCTTTGTCACTAAAGAAGGTCCGCCCTGTTAGCCCGGACTCTAACTGATTGAGATGCTCTACAAGCAAAGTAGATATATCCACATCGAGAAGACAACCCTCTGGAAAGTTTTGCAAATACAACTTTACCTTCTCACGAGTGTCTGAGAGGGTCTTTTGAAACTCATTATCTTGGGGATCAGGAACTCCCCAATATACAGTTCTAATGAAGCGTTGATAATTCTTTTCTTTCATCCAACGAAGATGAACGAGGGTGTTGAGAAAGGAGCTATTGGCCCATTTAAAGAGTTCATCTTCTACACAAGAGTAATGCCTCTGTGCTAAGTCTCTTTGTTCCCCACTAAGCTCATCCCACTGACAAATGGCCGTAATGATTTCAATAGTGCTCTTGTAGTAAGTCTTATCTCTTTGGAGTAAGGGAAGCTGAACAAGTAATCTTTTAAGCGCATCATCAAATTCTGATTCAAGGTAGGGCAAACCTACATTTTGAATATCAAAGGAGATATTCAATTGATAGAGAAGGCGATGAATCATCACGCAACGAGGGAAAATGGACTCAACCCCCTTTGCTGGAGGCCATTGATAGAGAATGGGTTTACCTTGCACGTTAAAAATTTTAACATGCCTCATAGTCACTAGCACTTAATAAGGTCTGTTTATGGCAAAGAAAGTAACTAAGAAATCTTTAAAAAATTCGTTGAAAGTCTCTTCATGGAATGTGGCAGGTCTCAGGGCATGCGAGAAGAAGGGTTTTCACGATTGGGTAGCACAAGAAAGCCCAGATATTATTTGCCTACAAGAGACAAAGGCAATGCCAGAGCAATTAAGTCCTGAACTTGTTAACCCAGAAAGTTACCAGGCCACCTACGTTCCTGCCGAAAGAAAAGGCTACTCAGGTGTCGCCACCTGGGTCAAAGAAGGTATTGAATTTAAGCATCTTGGTGGACTTGGTATAGAGAAGTTTGATTGTGAAGGACGTACCTTAATAACTGAGTTTTCCCAATTCATCCCCATTAATTGTTACTTCCCTAACGGGAAAAGAGATCATAGTCGAGTACCTTATAAACTTGAGTTTTGTAGAGAAGTTGCAAAACTCGCTTTAAAGCTCAAAAAGAAGAAAAAGAAAGAGGTCGTTATATGCGGTGATTACAATACCGCCCATCACCCTATTGATCTTGCTAACCCTAAGACAAATACCAAGTCCACGGGCTTTCTCCCAATAGAAAGAGAATGGATGGATGAGTTTCAAACCCAGGGCTTTAGGGACCTTTTTAGAGAGTTTACTCCTGATGAAAATGGTCACTATACTTGGTGGACGTATCGTGGAGACTGTCGAGCACGTAATATTGGATGGCGGATTGATTACTTTTGGTCGACTGAAGACTTTCTTGAAGAGGTGATCCTCTGTAATCACTCTCCCGAGATAATGGGAAGTGACCACTGCCCAATAAATCTCTTTATAAAGAAGTAAATTTAGGAGTTCATAATTTTGTGACAGGCGACATAGGCACTACTCATCGCCCCTTGAATAAGATAACCGCCAGTAGGCGCTTCAAAGTCGAGCATTTCCCCGACAAAGAAAACTCCCGGATAATCTAAACTTTCTAAAGACTCACATAAAGAATCAAAGGGGATCCCACCAGAAGTGGAAATGGCCTCATCCATAAGCCGGACTCCAGTAAGAATAACTTCAATCTCTTTAAGAAGAGGGATAAAGGCAGATAGAGAGTTCATTTCATCTTGAGAAATAAATTCTCTAAGAAAAGTGATGGTATCTTTATTGAGACCAAAGGCCTTTCTTAGGGTGTTATTCACGCTATCTTTCTTCTTTAAACTCTTCCTCGCCTTTTCCTCAAGTTCACTTGGGCTCAAGTCAGGTTTTAAGTCTAAATAAAGAGAGGCCTTACCTTGTTTAAGTATCTCATCTCTAATCAAATTCGAAATAGCATAGACTCCAGTTCCTTCAATTCCATAATCAGTGACCATCACTTCTGTTCTTTGAGTCACACCTTGAAATTTAAGCTCGACATTCTTTAAAGGGAGTCGCTCTACCTTTTCTTTAAAAAAAGAGGACCAAGAGGAGGTAAAACCGCAGTTCATAGGCAAGAGAGGCACAACTTCTATGCCTAGTTCTTTAAAAATTTCGACCCAAAGACCATCTGAACCGGTCTTCTTCCATGAGCCCCCACCTAGCGCAAAAATCACCTTTTGAGGCTCAATATGGTAATAACCCTGAGGTCCTTCAAACTCTAAAACCAACTCATTTGAAGTATTCTTCCTTTTAATATTTGTGAGCTTATTTTTTAGATGAAAATGAAATTTGGGATTATCTTCAAGGCGCTTTCTTAAGGTGAGAAGGATTTCCGCGGCCTTAAGTTTTGTCGGAAAGACTCTCCCACTTGTTCCAACAAAGGTCTCCACCCCCAGCCCCTGACACCAGTCCCTGAGGTCTGTAGGACTAAAGAGCCCAAGTGCCTTCCTAAAGAAGGCGTCGTTCTTGCCGTAGCGAGTAACAAAAGTGTCTAAATCTTCAGAGTGAGTGAGGTTGAGACCCCCATTTCCAGCCACAAGAAACTTCTTACCTGGGCCACTTTGATGATCGTAGAGGTGAACAATGTGTCCAGACCCAAGAAGGAGGTCAGCACAAAAGAGGCCCGCAACACCAGCACCAATAATATGGACAGTATTCGGGCCCTGCGAATTTAATTCAATCTTTGTCTTTAAATCAGATGTCAAACTTTATCGTCAATTTAGTATCTTCAGGTTGATTTTGGTCGAGCTCAAGGTCACGCCCAAAAATGATAGCATTATTAATGCTATCATAAGTCCAACCTTTATAGAGAAAACCAAAAGGAATAACTTGAGAACCAAAGCTTACCTTGAGAGTTTCAATGATAGGGAAATAGCCCAGTTCTAGACTTTGAAAAGGAAGAATGCGTTTGCCATTGTCCTGCCTTTGGCCAAGACGAGTTTGCATAGAATTGGTGATATTCTCAAAGATTGACGAATAATCTTCTTCACAAATGCTGAAGACTCCGCCAGCAGTTAATTTGGCGAGTTCCTCATAGATGACTCCTTTATCTGGTCCACCATTCCACTGATCACAGCTCTCATTATTGACAAGGGAATTAAAAACCAATTGACCTGGAACCTGAGCTGATAATCGATTTACATAGTCCATCGTAACAAAGCCAGATTGCTCTTCTTCATCGGAAACAATCACCACATTTAAAAGAGAAATATTTCTAATAAACTTTTGCCCTTCTCGAGCAGAAATAAACTGGTCTAGAGACTTTAAAACAAGCTCAGTGGCCGAACCATTTGTCCCCAAGCTCCCCACCATTTGATTAAAGCTTGCTACAGGGTCAGTAGTGTTTTGATCAA
>JAUIBX010000185.1 GCA_030427595.1 Bacteriovoracia bacterium
GAAACCCGTGCCAGATCGTCTTTGCCAGACCCTTCGATCTTGATCCGCGCGTCCAGATTGCCATCAGACACCAAAGACAGCGTATCCGAGATCGCGTTGATTTTGTGCTCTGTAAACCGGCCAACCCGTGCGCCCGCCCAAAGCCCGAGCCCCAGCAGGGCAAGATAGCCCAGAACAAGGGCAACGCTCAGGGCTTCCAGCACCTCGGCAACGATATGGTTGCCTGTCCCTTGGATCAGGGTGAAGGGGCCGATCTGGTCGGACCGCAGCCAATAGCCGTCAATCTCGTCTTCAATCGGAGAGGTCAGTTCGACCTCTTCAACCGGTAAAAACCACGGCCCGTTTTTCGCCCCAGCCATCCAGCTTCCACATATTTCACTAACAGAGGACAAGGTCGATATTTGGTGTCTCCCAAGCCCTCATGCAAAACTTCCATAATGGCAAGACAAGTATCAAGTCCGATAAAGTCCGCAAGTTCAAAAGGACCCATGGGCTGATTTGTTCCTAGTTTCATACCCGTATCAATATCTTCACAGCTGGCCACGCCTTCATAGTGAGCATAAATGGCTTCATTAATCATGGGCATAAGAATTCTGTTGATAGCAAAGCCGGCAACGTCATTAACTTTAATGAAGGTCTTACCCATTTTTAGAGAGGCCTCTTCTACGGCATTAAAAGTTTCATCAGAAGTTTCAAGTCCACGAATCCCCTCAACCAACTTCATAACAGGAACGGGGTTCATAAAGTGCATACCGGCGACTTTGTCTGGGCGGCCAGTAACTGCCGCGATTTCCGTGATGCTAATTGATGAGGTGTTGGTGGCGAGGATCGCGCCATCTTTAGCTATCTCATCTAAGTTTTTGAAAATTTTAAACTTAATATCTTTATTCTCAGTTGCCGCCTCAATGAGGAGGTCTGCCTGAGAAAGTTCCTTCATATCACTGACGGGATTGAGGTTATCGAGGGTTTTCTTAACGAAGTCTTGGTCCCACTTGCCCTTTTCAACACCACGGTTGAGCTGTTTTTCAATGAAGCTCATGGCGAAATCTAGAGATTCCTTAGAGATATCAAATAGTTGGACCTTATATTCACTCATGGCCGCAACTTGGGCAATCCCACGCCCCATTTGACCAGCACCGACAACACCAATTTCCTTTATGGCTCCCATAACAACTCCTTGGCGAGACAGGGCCTGAGAGGCCCTAATACCGTGAAAATTTTGGTCGATCATACTGATCACAGGTGGCTTTATCAAATAAAACCTTGCCATGTCCGCGGTTATGGACTACAAATCTATCACTAAAAAAAGATGATTGGACTAGTGCATAAGTATTAAACGCAGGAGTTGTTCGTGCCACATCATAAATCTGCTAAAAAACGTGTAAGACAAACTGTAACGCGTACTCTTAGAAACAAAATTAAAACTACTCAAGCTCGTGGAGCTGAGAAAAAGCTTCGTTCACTTGTTGCTGCTGGTGACAAAGACGGTGCTGCTACAGTTTTGAGTACAGCTCAAAGTCTTTACGCTCGTATGGCAAAAGCCGGTATCATTAAGCAAAACACTGCCGCTCGTAAGGCAAGTCGTTTAGCAAAAGCTGTAAAGAACGCTTAATTGATTCAATAAAATTCTTAATGAATGCCCATCCTTTGGATGGGCTTTTTTGTTTTGGGCCTAATTCTTACGAGCTATAGCTCTCAAAGAGCTTGAGGCGCAACTGTTGGGTCAAGTCGGTAGACTTCGACTTCGCCAAAATCTCACACTCACCAAAGAAACGCAGCTCGTCTCTCAATTGAGCCTGAGACCACTGCCTGGCATAGACTTCTATTTGCCGGTCATACTTAGAAGGCTTGGCCTTGCCCTGCATGTAGCTAGGATCACAGACCTTAATAATATGGCCTTGTAAAAAGCGAAAGAAGCTCATAAGCCCATCCCTGTCGTGAATGTGTTGAAGGAGAGCTTTATAAAGATCCTTATGTTTCTTCTCACCCCATAATCGGGCCAGCTCAAATTGATCCATTCTTTCATGACCAAGAATTTCATCAACCTTCTTCGGAGTCAGGGAACGCAAATCACCCGCAAGCAAGGCCAGCTTCTTCAATGCCATTAACAGTGGACCTGGTTCATTAGGAACCACTTCAAGCAGATAATTTTGAATTTGGTAACTTAAGGGGACACTCGTCTGTTCACAAAGAAACTTCATGAGCTTACCCATTTCCCAAAAACGCGGTTCTTTGACCTTTAGAATCTTCGCTTTCTTCTTAAGTTTATCGATATACTTATCGTCTTTTCCAAAGGTGAGAAGAAAGTAACGTTCTCCCCAATCAATATCCTTCGTGGCCAAGTACTCTTTAACAGGAGCACTCATCTGCTCACTCATAAGAACCTTGTAAGATTGTGCCGTTGAAAAGAAGTCCAAAGTCGCAAGGTTATTATCTAACCAATTCACAGTAAGCTCAGGACCAGAAAGGACCTTCCAGGACTCCCCTTCCAAAAAGCTAGCGGGAATGGAGCTGAGAAATAATCGTTCAAGGTAGGGGTCATAGCAGGAAAAGACATAGAGCCCGGGCTCATTCTTTTTGAGCAAATTTGGATACGCCTGCTGAAACTCCCATGGAAATAAACTAGAAGACATTGATCACCAAGTCCTCTACGTTTTGGGCCGTTGAAACAGCAAGGGATTCAATTGTCTGAATGAAGAATCTTCTGGTTTTTGAGTAGTTTGTAATACCACCACTATCTGGGGTGATCGTATCTTGTGAGGCACGGTTAAAGTTGCCTTCATAGGAAAAGCTTTGCTGGAAAACAACCTTGGAGCCTGGTTGACCTTTGATTTTGCTTCCTAGGGAGGAGGCCAACAACTCCTTTTCTAATTTACCGGGGTTTTTAATCATCACCAGACGAACACTTATCTTATAAGAGGAAGACGTCGGTAAATAATATTGAGCACGATTTCCAATAGAAGTTTGTAGAGCACCCGCAGTAAACTTAGTGGCGGTGGTATTGTAGGCTTGAGAATATCGCTGAGGACTTTCTATAATTCCCAATAATACTGCGTCTTCATCACCTCCAGTTGTTGTCCTCAACTTGAGGCCGGGGTAACTGGCCATCAAACGAGCAATCTCTCGCGTGAAGATAGGTGCAACTCCTGGATAGATCGATTTATTAATGAACATGGGAATAGCGAGAACCCGCACTTTTTCTTGCTCAAAAGGATTTCCCCTATCGCGTACCCGATAGCCGGCACATGAGGCCACAAAGATTGTGACAAGCATAAAAAGGAAAATGTGGGTGGTCTTAAGCATAGCTTATCTTAGCGAATAGCTGGCCTTTCGCCTAGCTTTTGACGCTCTATCAATGCCTCAATCAAAGCGCTGCCCCTTGCCAACAAAGGGCTTTGCGAGTGAAATGGGGTATGTTTAAGAAAGTTTCTGACCTTCTGGGTCAAAAAAGCTATTCAAATGGACCCACGTCTAAATACTCCGGTGGGTACAAAAAAAGCCAGCCTAGGCCAAGTGAGTTCTTTGATTTCCTCACCCTGATTGCGAGGTGGCCTGAAGTCGTAGGTGAAAAACTTGCCAAGGCCACGGTCCCCCTTAAAAATCAAAATAAAACCCTCACCATTCTTACCAACCACTCGGGCTACTCTCAAAGTCTCAGCATGATGGAGGAGACGATTAAAGGAAAAATCTTTGCTATTTTTCCTGACCTTCGTGGCAGAATTAATCGCCTTAACTTTATCGTCAGCACTCAGCACTTTGATAAGCAAAGGGCCGACCTTCTTCAAAGGGCCTCTGTTCATAAGTCCGAGGTGGTTAAGAAGAAAGAGAACCATACACTTCATCCTCAAAGCCCACTCTATAAGAAACTCAAGAGCGAAGCTCTAGAGCAATTCGCTGACCTTGACGATGAACTAAGAGAGCAAATGGTTTCTCTCTATATTCAAAATAAGAGTAAAGAAGATCACTAATTCTTTTTCCAGTCATAAAAAGTGGCTCCAGCCCTTTCTTCAACCTCTACTTCAGTGAAACCAAAGGCCTTTGCCGTCCAATCATTTAGACGGTGGCAAAAGAAAAACTCCCCACCTGTATTTAAGAGAGAATGTACATGTTTCAACCAAGAGATAAAATCTTCTCTGGCCATGCGCCGACAACCCTCTTTTCTAATATCGGGAGACGGGCGGCTCTCTGTGGTGAAAAAATAGGGAGGATTAAAATAAATAAGCGAGAATCCATCAGCACGAAATGAAAGAAAGTCTTCGTAGAAGTATTGGACATTTAGGTTATTAGGAGTTTTAAGCCTACTCATATTGCTCTCTAATGACTCTTTGAAGCCCACCTCTCTTTCTACAAAAAGAATATCCTTAAAGTTTAGATGACTATGGGCAATCAATTCACAGGTAATAATGCCACAACCTGGGCCGACCTCTAATACTCTTCCTGACTTATAGGAGGAATGACTTGTCATAAACTTGGCCAAGTTCACGCTATCTTCATTGAAGCGATAAAAGTCAGGCTGGAGGTAATCGTCTTTCAGGCTCATAGAAAGACTATATCATGAGCCACCAAAGATTTTCTTCATTCTTATCCCCAAGGAGATAAAGTTCGTAGAGGGCATTTTCCGTTGAGAAACCTGTACTAAGGACATCGGAGAAGAACTCCCTCTTGAGCTGGAAACTTGCCCTTTTAAAATTAGAATCTCTTTCAGCAAGGGATTGTTTTACACTTGCAGAATCGAGGGTTCTTAAGACGACATAGCGCTGATCATGAGCATTACTTGCCCACATCTTTTCGAGCTTATCCAGAATGATTTTTCTTAAGATTTGTTGAGGAGGATAGAAATATTCAAAGACCCACATTTGACCAGGTTTGGCCTTTATAAGGCTGCGTACACTAATGGCCTGACGAAACTTTTCTCTTAATTCTGCATCTGAAGTTCTGTTCATCATCATCAGATACCAGAAGTCGAAAAACTCACTTTTTAAGAAAGGATTTTTAAACTGATTTCTTAGATCAGTAAGTGACCAATCCGCACCGTTTCGACTTTTTATGGTTTTATATTCATTGGAGTGGCCCATTTGAGCGAATTTCTCCGCAAGCATTTTTACGCCTTCATCTTCCTTATGAAAGTCTTTAAAAAGCTCGAGAGAAAAAAGAAGGAAGTCTCTTAACTTTTGATCCTCCTCTTCATTAAAATCTAGGCCGCGAGTCAAATTCCAATAGGGAGAAAACTTAATAAGCTCCCGCTTAAGACTTACTGCCCAAGGTATATTCTTAGATTTAATGGCCAAAACAAAAGTGAAGAGTTTTTTAAAGTATTTGTGGTTAAGCCTCTCTAATCGCTTAAGGCCCTTCTGACGCTCCTCAGGAGATTTGAGGACATCTTCCTTTTGCCAAGCCTCAAGAAGCTCCATGATTTCTTCTTTTAATTTGCGTACTTTCTTTTTTTCGCCGAAGGCACTTTGAATTTTCAAACGTTGTTTAAGAGCAATACCATTGCTCTTAAGATAGTCCCCCACCTCTTTGACATCACCAAGGAAGGGGAAATAGAGCATCGCTTTCATTTGAAAAGAAAGCTGTTGAGAGCAGGTTTTAAAAAATTCATTCAGCTCCTCTCTCTTTCCCTTTCTGACTGTAATCAAGACACCCATTTTAAAAAGGTAGTCATCAAAGAACTCACACTTCGTGAGATCCTTAAACTGCACTTCACCAAAGGTAACTCCTGAAATACCAAGTTTGGTTTCAATACGAATCGCTGAATTTTCGATGGGCTTTAGAGAAAAGAGATTTTTTTTTTACTGAGACTTTGAATCGTCTGGGCATGGGCCTCTTGCATACCAATAACAGGTAGGGGCTTATTGAGAACATCCTTGTAATAGTAGATAACAAAAGCTATCGCTAAAACAATGAAAATGGCGATATAGATGAGGTAACGATCATTACTCGTTCTTTCCGCAACGACCCTTCTCTTTTTCATTCCCTTTTTCGAACTTTCTCCACGAGAAGGAGCTTTCATTTCTACGGGTGCGGATTCAGTATGATCGTCCTCTTCTTCGTATTCGTCCTCGTCTTCAAGTTCGCCTTCGTCCTCTTCGACTTCTAATTGCTCTTCTTCATAGAGCTCAACATCCTCACCATCTATTCCAGGTACTTCGATATTGGGATCCGTACGATCGTCATCCAATTCAGCAGGAGTCTCAGGCTCTCCAATATCAGGATATTCTAAATCTTCAGCAGAAGGATAAAGGAAGTTCTGCCCTTCTTCATCAGAAGTCGTGGGCGGAGCAGAAGCTGGAGCTGCAGCAACTATGGGCTGTTCAACCTCAATCTCTGAGGTTTCATTGTGAACCTCGCTAAAGTCCCCTTCTTGATCATCCTCGTGACCTGGAAGATCTTGGAGGGCCTCTGCAGAAGGAGGATTTGTTTCTCCCATATCAGGATAAGCGAGGTCATCATCATCCGGATAGGCCAAGTCATCGTCACCAGGTAATTGGTTAGACTCTGGCTCACTTGCTTTTTGCTTGGCCTTCTGCGGACTGTCCATAACAGAGGCCGTGATCCCATCAGGTGTTGTTTTAGCTGTTAGGACATCTTGAGCTTCACTTATAGGGTTAAAAGTTTGAGGGAGGTCTCCATAGAGGTATTTTTCAAGAAGGTCTCTTTCTCGCACCCAAAACCAGTAACCATTACCACAGGCGATCTCATCATCAGGAGTAAGGCTGCCTTTTTCAATGAGCTCAATAACTTTCTCCTTGGTCGCGGGACCAAGGATTTGTTTATTCTTTGTTCTGATGAGCCAATTCTTAACAGCCAACACTATCTCGCAGGTAAAAATAAGGCGAGAAGACCACGTATGTCTTCGTCAGTAAACTTAACACCTAAACTGAAGGTTGTACTTCCAAATCCCTCTTCAATCATGTCCTCGACGCGGATTCGTCCATAGAGTACGTTGTAGAGTTGATGCTCAAAGGCAAAGCGTACATTAGGTCCAATCTCATCACGGTAATCGTAAACATCAAGAGAAAACTTTGAACCCCAATCATTCAATTCGTAATCAACACCTAGGCCACCAGTAGATTGAATAAGTCCCCCACGAATCACCCAGTTGTGAATATGACGACCCATTTGAATATTGAAGAGGAAGGTGTTCTTATTTTGAACCGATCTTACTTCCGTCGTATTCACACCATTAACATTGGTGCTAATAATACTTTCGTCTTCAACACCAAATTCACTTGTCACAACACCAAGGTCATAGAATCTTTCAGGAGAAGGATAGAGTCTTAAACCAAAATTAGATTCTGCTCCGTAGAGGGTGTTAGCCCCGGTATAGACTTCCATTTCCGTTCTTAGGTTATTAACACGAGTCACCAGCTGTCTCACACCAGAGAGCGTCTGGCGCACTTCATCCGCTATTTCTTCCTCGACAAGAAGCTTGCCCATTGTTCCCTTGCCGGCCTTCAG
>JAUIBX010000186.1 GCA_030427595.1 Bacteriovoracia bacterium
AGAGCGATAAAAAATGGTGTCTTTCAAAACTCATCATTGAAAACCTTAATTCTAGCCTTAATCATCTGGTATCATAGATATGCAGGTACTTGGGCAATGGTTAACAAATATATTTTTCTTACAAATTTTGCCGGTATAGGGTTAACGAAATTGGTCATAATAATGTTTATTGAAAAAACAAAGACCCGGCACTAAGGCCGGGTCTCTGTTAGGTGGTCGTGTTCTAGCGGCAAACTATTTTAAACGCCACCTCGTGGGGGTAGGGCAGTTAGAAGTCTTACTTTATTGGGTAAGACCTACTTTGATTTTTTCAATTGTAAGATCCCCTCTAATCATAAGATTGAGGTCTTCAAGCTTTTTTCCATCAGTGAAGATGCGGAGGCTTTTATTTCCTCGTCCTTGTACAAGTTGAGTGTTTTCACAGCGAGCACTATGGCCTCGCCCTGGGCGATTAAAGCCGCGGTCTCTTGGGCCAAAACCATTGGGTCTACGGTCAAAGTCAATATTCACATGGAAACCAAAATCAAAATCATTTTTTCTCGCCTGGGCCTCACATAGACGGATCTGGTTTGCCTGGGCGTAGCTGTGAAATTCAATTTCTATAAAGCGCGTTCCTCTTTGCTCTTGGCGACGGTTGGCATCGAGAAGGTCAGAAATATTGACTTCTTCACGGCCAATCACGTCTTTATAAACTCTTTTTTCTAGTAGGCGAGGTCCATGTCCACCACGGCCCGGTCTTTTAAGAACAACCAAGGCTTCACGGACATAGGCGGTGCCGTCGATCTGAACTTGAATGCGCCTTAGATTTTCGCCGATAACAAAAGGCCTGCGTAGGTTAAAGGTGATAACCTGATCACCGACGCGACCACCTCTAAAGTTCTGAACACGAGAGCGTTGTTGTCCATCAATGAGAAGAGTCATTGTTCCTCCTCTTCTCATACCCTCAATTTCCAGTTCAATCTTCTCGACTTCCATGCCTCGGTGTTGGTGTAGGCCTAATTCACGGCCAAGAAAGAGTTTGTCTCCTGGGTAGAAAGTTTGGCCAATAAATTCACTTTCAACTTGGTACTGAGGGCCACGATTTCTGTGACCTGGTCCAAAGCGACCACTATCACCAGGGGCCCGCCGGTCGCTCCGGTCAAAACGATCTGATCGACTGTCACGATCCCTTTTGCGTATTAGTAATTGAGTTTACTGATGGGGGAGTCAGAGAGTTTCTTTCTTCTCTTGTCATATTCTTGAGTGGTCTTAACAGAGCTGTGATTCACCTCACGGGCCACACTGTAGATGTCAACGCCGGCCTCGAGGAGCTCGCCAATAAAAGTCGCCCTTGCCGAATGAGGGGAAATAGAAAAGTTAAGGCCTATTTTCTTGCCATAGCCAGCGACAATTTCATTAATAGTGCGGGGGTTAAGGGGCTTATTGAGATTGGTGGGGTCTTTTGGATTTCTAGTGGGCTGAAAGAGCCAGTCTTCTGTTTCGTGCTTTCTGCCTTGGTCACTCATCCACTGCAGATATTCTTCAAGGGCCTCCACACACATAGGGTGAAGGACTTTTTGGCCGACCTTGCCACCCTTTCCGATAAATTCAAGCACTTTAAAGTCATTAATCTCGCGATAGTCTCTGTATTTTAGGTGGAGAATCTCTGACTTTCTCATGCCGGTCATAAAGAAGGTGACAAGAAGGGCCTTGTGTAGGAAACGGCTAGAGCTGGCCTTGTCGCCTTCACTAAGAAGCTCAAAGAGAGCACGCACTTGCTCCTTTTCTAGGGCCTGAGTGGGCTTAAGAACCTCCCGGCGTGGTCTTTTTACACTTTGAACAGGGTTAAACTCTTTAAGGCCTTTTTCTACCAAGTAATCAAAGTAACTAGAGAGGGAGGCCAGCTTTCTGGCCACAGTTTTTGGTGCGCTGGGTCGACCGCCTACGCCGCCGGCCTCACTAAGAAAGTTTCGGTACTTAATAATATGATTGCGCTCAACATCAGGAAGACCTTTTAATTTGGGGTAATTTTCTGATAAGAATTCAAAGAATTTATTGAGATCTGTGCGGTAATTATTCCTAGTGTGTTCACTAGTATAATTCTCGAAAAATTCCTCATCCAAGATAAAGGTCGAGTGCATTGATCTTGAGGATGAGTTGTTCATTTTTGGAGCGCCCATATATTTATTATCGGTGATTGTTGCATGGAGCACAACGGAAAGATTTGCCTGTCTCCCGCATGATTTACGAACTTAGAGGTATGGGAATTTTGGAGAACAAGAAAGTTGAAATTCACTTTTTCTAAACGACACTTTTTTAAGGCCATGGCAGGGGCAAGTTTGTCAGGACTACCTTTACGGGTCTTGGCCAATTTAGGAGAAAATGCCAGCTTAACTAAAGCCTTTTCAAAGGCGCTCAGGCGCAAGCAAGATTTGAGGGTTGCCTTTGGTTCTTGCCACTTTCACGACGGCAAACAAGATCACTGGGCGCAGATCTCAAGAGAAAGACCGGATCTTTGGCTGTGGCTTGGGGATAATATTTACGGTGACTCAAGAGATATTTCTGTTATTAAAGCGAAGTATCACAAAGTGGAGTTTGGCCCTTATGCTCAATTTCGTCGCACTTACCCCATTGATGGCATTTGGGATGATCACGATTTTGGCGAAGATAATGCCAACAAAACTTATCCTTTAAAAGAACAAACCCAGCAGCTTCATCTGGATTTTCTTGGTGTCTCTCAAGAAGATCCACGCCGTTTTCAAGAAGGTATTTATCACACAAGAGAAGAACTTGATGGTCAAATTAAGTTTTTCTTCCTCGATACCCGCTATTTTAAAGACGAAGATAAGGGCAAGGATGCGACTCTTCTTGGTGAAGCTCAGTGGCAGTGGCTAGAAAATGAAATGGCCTCTTCAACCGCCGCAATCAATATTTTTGTCACTCCAATCGGCTTTCTCTTAAACCGCCTCTTTGTTACAGAGGACTGGGCCGAGTACCCCACGGATAAAGACAGGCTCTTAGAGTGTATAGCTAAATATGATCTTAGTGGTGCCTTCTTTATGTCTGGGGATAAGCATTTTGGTGCCTTCATTAAGCGTTCATGGCAAAGAAAAGAAGAACGGGTTGATTACTTTGAGTTTCAATCCTCTGGTATGACCCATGTCGCGCCTAAGTCTCAATTGGCCGCCGTTAAAAAACTCTACGGTAAGAAGAATACTGTTATTGAACGCAACTTTGGCAAAATGGATTTCTATCACCAAGACGGCCACTTCTTTATGGTCTGGAGTCTCCATTCATTAGAGAGTCACCGCTTCTTAAGTCGCGTCTTCTACCTAGATGACCAGGGCCTGTGGCAACGACCTTAGTCCTACAAACTTAAGATTTAAAGCTCAAAGATCTCACTCATTACTTGATAGAGGGGTTGGCCTTCATGGACTACAGCTGAAGGGTTGTGATTGATGATAATGCCATCTTCAAGAGCGTGGGTATCACTATAGCATTGATCAAGTTGGTCTAAGTTTTTAAGGTCAGAAAAAGAGAGTGTTCTGCAAAGGACTTCTCCCTCGTTATAGCTTTCTCCGGGGGCCTTGAGGTATTCAACAAGACCACCACGTGCGGCATAATAGCTATGATAGTCCTTTAGGAGACAGGCCTTTTGTGACTCAGAGGAGGCATATTCATCAAGGAAGGCCTTCTTTTCTGTGCTTAAGTCTTCCTCTTTTAAAAGTCCTCTCTTTTGAAGCAGGCCTAGAATTCTCACGGCATCTCTCTTGGCCAAATCATCATTAATGACCTCTTCACTTCCTAGCTCAACCGTATAAGATTCAATCGGCACCTCAAAGGAGAGCCCAGCTTCATTGAGAGCGTCCTTTAAAGAGAGCCAAGGAATGAAACAGGCCTCATCCATGGCACCAGCAAACTCATTGGGAATAATAAGGGTGTGAGGAAAGTTTAAGTCTTTGACTTTATCCTTTTCAAATTCACCAGCGTAAAGATAGCGAGTTGCTACCGGACCAGTATGGAGATCAAGGATAATGTCAGCAGAGGCCGCAAGCTCCTGAAGAATGAGGTTAAGCTTGCGGTCTTCTTGTGGCCCTCTCTTTTTTAGCTGGTTCTGTTCAGCTTTAAGAGACTGATAGAGAAATTCTTTGAAGTGCTTTTTGATTTTTTCAGGAGAGTCTTCTTTAAACCTTTGGCAAAACTCTTCAATAGTAAAATGCTCAGACTTTGTAATGTCGGTGTAGTTGCGATTCCAATTATTTCCACTGAGTGAATTGAAACGTCCTTGAGTATAGGTGCCCGTTTTATTGAGAAGAGCGTGGGGATTGGCCATAGGGACAAAGGTAAGGCTACCTTTAAAAGGAGCGTCTCTAAAGAAGTTCATGAGATGCCAAATCACGGCATTTCCTTGCACTTCAGCACCATGAACACTGGCCTGGATGTAGACGATGGGGCCAGGGTTTGGACTTCTTAAACGAAAGACAGTCAGGTCCTGTTGATCACCATTGGGGAAGGTTTTGAGGGGTAGCTCTAGTCTTTCAAAAATATTGGATTGATTTGCCTTGGTCATGGACTTACTCCTTGTCCTTCTACTTTTAAGCTCAAACGAGCCAATCTTCTGCCTTTCTCGGCGTGCGAGGAATCATGAGATTGCCTTCATACATAATAACTTCAGCAGGCAGGTTATGGCATAAAAAGAAAGGCATGGCCTCAGTGAAACCATAGGCCCCTGACTGATGAAAGCAAAGCCAGTCACCGGGACCTGTATCGCTTGGAAGTTCAAGAGTTCCCAAGTTATCTAGGGCCGTGCACAGGGGGCCATGGATTTGAAATTTTTGAGTGGCAGCACTGGACTCTCTAAAAAGCTCAACAGGGAAGGGTTGGCCCGTAATGGCCGGTCTTACGATATGATTGACTCCGCCATCTAGGATGAGTAGGTCTCGGCCCCGCACGGTCTTTTTGTCGATAACTTGAGTCATGTAGTGGCCATAGGGACCTACGGCATAGCGACCGAGCTCCATCCATACTTTTTGCCAACCAAAATCATTTTTGATGGACTTTAAAATGGAAAGGATTTCTTCAAATTGAACATTTCTTTCTTGTGAAGAATAGGGGATGCCAATGCCACCGCCAAGGTCAAGAACTTGTGGCTCAATACCAAGCTCACGACAAATCTCTAGAGAGTCTCCTGCGATTTTACGCCAGATACTTTCAAGCCTTTTGGGGTCAAGAATATTACCCCACTGAAACACATGGAGACCTATTATATCGAGGCTTTGGGCCTTACTCTTTTCCATGGAAAGCCAAGCGTCTCTATCTTCCCCAAAGGGAGTGATCTCATTTCCTCCTAAGACACTCTCGCCGTCTTCCCATTCCATTTGAACTCTTAGAAGAACTTTTGGTCTTTTTGAAAAGCTAGCGGCGATGTCATTGAGCCAATAGACTTGATTGAGAGACTCACAGACAACAATTTCAATATTTTCTTCAAGAAGCTCTCTTAAATACTTGCGGCTCTTTGACGGCCCTGTGGAAAGGATTTTCTCTGGTTTAATTCCAGAACGCAGCACCTGATCAATTTCACCCTTTGAAGCGACATCTATGCCAAAGCCACAATTTCTAAAAACTTTGAGAATGGCCGACATGGGGTTGGCCTTACACGCATACCATAGAAGAATGTCAGGATCTTCATCCATAATGGAGGACAAACCCTTGAGATGGTCTTTAAGTCCATCGAGATCATAATAAAAGAATGAAGAATCAAATCTTTTAATGACTGTCTCTAAATGGGGGCGGTGCTCGGCCTTTATTTTCATTTCATTCCTATAAATTATCTAAGAAAAGACTCAAGTTCTAATGAAGCTTCCGACTTTTCATCACGAAATTTAACAATAATGGCACAATTAAGGCTTAGGCCTTTCTCTTTTGCCCATGACAGCTTGTCATTGACTGGGCGAGAGCCCGGTACCACGATGGCATTTTCAGGAATGGGCTCGTCTGCTGCTAGAACTCTTTCGTTAACGGCATCATAAACTGGAACGCCTTTTGAGAGAATCACGCCAGGAGCAATGACTGCGCCTTTTAAGACTTGTTTTCCTTCTACAATAACTGCGCCTGCACCAATGAAGGCATTGTCTTCAATAACCACAGGAGCAAGTCCAACGGGCTCAAGAACGCCACCGATTTGCACACCGGCAGAAAGGTGTACATTTTTACCAATCTGAGCACAAGAGCCTACAAGGGCATGACTATCTACCATGGTTCCCTCGTCAACATAAGCGCCAACATTGATATAGGCCGGAGGCATAATGATCACGCCTGAAGAAACATAAGCTCCACGGCGTACACTTGAGCCACCTGGAACCATACGCACCTTGTCTTGTGGGGTAAAAGAGCGTGCTGGGAGGTTATGCTTATCAACGAAGCCGTGAAAGTGCTGGTCACTGAACTCTACCAACTCACCGGCCTTGAATGCGGCGAGGATACCTTCTTTGGCCTCTTTATTGGCCTGCCATTTGCCATCAACTTTATTCGCCGCTCTTAGATTTCCATTTTCTAATCCATCAAGAATTTCTTTCCAATCCATTTTCTTATCCTTTCTTTATTCTTAAGAGTTTTGTTTTTTCATCCAATCATTAATTCTTAAAGAGGCTTCAAGGACTGTCGCCGCTTGAGAGAGGTCTTTATGACTTAAAGGCAGGCGTAGGTGTGGGTGACTAATGCGGCCTTCCTCACACATAAGCCTTTTTACAGGTATAGGGTTTGATACACAGAAAAGGGCGCCACTACAGGCGTCCCATAGTGAAGCATCCTGGGAAGACAACTTCTTTTCTAGTGATTGGACCACATACTCGTGAGTTGCACTTGGCCAGGCGTTTGAGGCCACGCTGACAAGACCACGACAGCCATGCTCAGAAAAGGCAGGTAAGAGGCCATCATCACCACTTAAGACCGCCTTGCCGCCTGCAGCTTCAACATACTTCTTAAAATCTTCCACACTGCCACTGGCCTCTTTAATCGCCCAAAAGCGTGGGTGCTGATTAAGCCTTTTGACGGCATCAAAGCTTAAACCCTTTCCTGTTCTTCCCGGTACATTGTAGAGCATGACGGGATGATCACAGGCATCCATAAGTTTCTTAAACCACTGATACTGACCTTCTGTTTCAGGTTTAGCGTAGAGGGGGGTTACCATTAAGGTTGCATGAATAGGTAGAGTGTTGAGGTATTGAACCCATTCAAGAGTGCCTCCAATTTCAGCGCCACCAACGCCCACCATAAGGGGAACATTTAAGTTTTGTTTGATGACATAGTCTAAAATTTCTTTTTTCTCTTTGAGGTTGAGGTTGAGGGCCTCTCCTGTAGAGCCGAGAATAAGGATACCGTTTTTCGCCTCTTCTTGTTCTTTTAAGATTTTTCCCAAATCTTCAAAGTTAACACTTTCATCTTCGTTCATAGGGGTAACAAGTGCAGTCCATAGGGGATAG
>JAUIBX010000187.1 GCA_030427595.1 Bacteriovoracia bacterium
TTCCAACCGGAAAGGGTGGTTGGGTGGATATTAAGCTTTTCTATGCGTTCTTGACGTGGGACACCCTCATTAAGAAGCTCAACTGTTCGCTCCTTAAGTTCTTTGGGGTAGTGCTTGGTAGCACTAGTCTTTCGAAATTTTTTGAAGTCTGCAATAAGTTCGCTGAGCCCTGACATCCGTGTCCTCCTGTTTTGAATGTTTGCTTCAAGTTTAGAAGGTAGGGTAAATGACTTCAAGAACCTGCTTCACGCCTGACGTACATTTGACTCCTCCCTTGAGGGAGTCAAATCATCGATTCAAATTACCAATGTGCCTATATCAATCCGGTAGCAGCTGCTCATGGGAAGTCTTGCCCAGAAGAACTGCTAGGAAGAAAGATGGTTGATGCCTTCCCTGGGATTGCTGAGACAGAAGTCTATAGAAAAATTCAAAGTTGTATTGAAGAGGGAGAGAGCACCGAGATTGAAAATGAATTCAAACAAAATGATGGCAGCGGGATGAGCTCTGAAGTTTTAAAGAGGGCCTTTGAATACTACTTCACAACGAAGCCAGAAGGAATGGGAACAGGTCTTGGTCTCTCCACCGCCCATACCATTATCACTAAGGCCGGTGGAACAATTGATATAGAAAGTGAAGAAGGAAAAGGCACAACCTTCCATCTATGGCTTAAGGTCATAGAAAATTAAAAAGAAACTTAAAAAGGAACTTAAAAAGAAGTTTAGTGATGACGATTAAAGGGTGGAGCCTGCGGCCTGCGTGGGACTACTTTATGACCTTTTAAGAGTAAGCGAATCGCCTCGTAAGTCCAATGAATGGCAGGAAAGCGCAGACGCTTTCTGAGGTTTTTAAGATCCTTGTCTCTCTTCGCATGCCTTTTAAGCTCCTTCTTATCGAGCCTACCATTCCAAGAACCAAGACCCGGAACTTTGGTGGATAAGCGATAGACATTCTCTCCCTGGGCCCAAGGGTCAACCCTCTCATCCATAGGCAGGTAGCCACGAATATCCGTCCAGGCTTCAATGAATGTCATTTGACCTTGATCATTAAAGGTAAACTCTTCGTAAATAGGAATCTTCTCACCCGACTTCAGGTAATGAAAGGCAACCCGACAACGAGCAAAAGGCTGTACGGGAAAGAACCGACAATCGCGGTTTATCACCTTGGTAGGATAGAGAATAAGAAGGCGATCAAGGGTCATCCAATGGTCTTTATAACCAGTTAAATAGAGCCATGGATACCACTCCCAGCGGATGACTTTCTTAGCGTAATGAGGCTTTGATTTCCTTGAAGCATAAGTATCAAGGGTGTCAAAATACTTTAGGGCTTGAGTAATATAATAAGACTCCTCAAACTGAGGAGTCAGTAGAGTCGAATTCATATGGCCTTTCACTTGAGGACAAAAGGCCAGGACTATTAAAAGATAGGGAATTACTCTATGGAGCATTTCGCCTTAGTATAAACAAAGGAGTAAAGCTCCGCTCCACAACGATGCTCAGTGAAAAGGTAGCCAAACTTGTAGCTATTATTCTTATAGAGCTTAAGGACACCAGTATCACAGCCATCATCATCTAGACTGTAAACGATATTTCCTTCTTCATCTGTGGTGAAAGTACTGTCTCCAGAAAGAAGAAGCATCCAAACCCATTCAAGGTCATTACCTTGATAGGTCACGCCAACAGGCTCACCTTGATAATCAGTGTAGATGGGATTGAGATCCATAAGGTCGGAGTCTTGAAAATTATTAACGGCCAAAGTGAGTTTTGAAGAGCTGTTAAATTTTTCAAATTGGCAGTTAATATTGCGCTCAACATTTGCCTGAGCGGCTAGAGTGGTCAAAAAGCAAAGACTTAAAAGTAAAGATTTCATAATCCCCCCTCAGAGATTTTTTCTTAGTCTTAGCGAAGGAGAAAATTGATTGCCAAGGCAAATAACGCTAATGGACAATTTTTACAAGATCAGGTGTTTACAAGTGTAAATTCACTTTTGGGCCGAACAACTGGCACCTCCAAGTACACAGAATTGGGCACAAAAGGGGTGATTGAGCTGAACCCTCTTTTTAGCCTCTGCTAGAGAGGCTCCTAAAACGAACTCATCATCATAGGCCAGTAATGTACAAGGCATTACTTCTGGATGATCCTTGCCTTTTCGATGAACGATCATCCTCTCGCTGGCACACATTTGACTTTCAGGAGACTTATCAAGAATCCCCCAACAAGCCGTCGTTATCTCTGGCACATCTTTTTTAAGGTCCATCTCTGGAAAGAGGGCAAGCTTGTCAGGCTCAATATCCCAATCAACTCCAAACTCCTTTAACAAGTTTGAATAACCTACGCGGGCCGTCTCAGGAGACTCTTCTAAAAGAGTTCGACCAGCAAGAGAAACAGTAAAGCCCTCATCATGAAGCCACTTGACCTCTTCAAGAGTCTTCATAAAGGTATTTTCCCCTCGCTCTCTTTCATGACCTTCTTTTGTGAAGTGATCAAGAGAAACTCTAATCTTTAAGTGATCCCCATAGACCTTTCTTATCTCTAACAGAGAGTCCTTGTGTCTCTTTAGCACACGGTAGGCATTAGTGAGGATCAGAAGACTAAATCCTCTCTTTAAGGTTTCTTCTATGAGAGTTATGATATCCGGGTTTAAAAAAGGCTCCCCACCGGTAAAACCAATCATCTCAACGGGCTCTTCCCTCTCTAAGACTTCATCCAAATATGGTGTGAGGTCAGAAGGTTTTAAATACTGAAGGCGGTCATTTTTCGGTGAGGATTCAATATAGCAGTTTTCACAGGCCAAATTACAAAGAGTCCCCGTGTTGAACCATAGAGTTTTCAAGCTTCCTAAATCCACATAAGCGCGCGTTTCATGTTTTACAGTTTTAAAAGGATCATGGAACTTAGGAGAGGACTTGATCATCGAGATACTTTTTTACTTCCATTAAAATAGTGCCAAAATCCATGGGGTCAGCGCACAACCAATCAGCATACTGACGTGAAGGAGCGACAAATTTCTGATGCATGGGCTCTACTTGACTTTCAAATTGATTTTTAACTCCCTCTGGCGTGCGCCCTCGCTCCTCAACATCTCTTTTGAGTCGCCTTGAATAGCGTAGCTCTTTGGGAGTATCGAAGAAAACTGTTTTATCTAAGCAGGCCCTCACCTTTGAATCATGAAGGATGAGGATACCATCCACTAGGATGATCTTGCGACAATTTACTTTTTCCGTTTCCTCTAAGCGGCTATGAGTAGCAAAGTCATACAGAGGAATTTGGCAGTCACTTCCCTCTTTGAGTTCTTTAAGTTTCTCAGCAAGGAGAGAGAAGTCGATACTCTCCGGATGATCAAAATTGACACTACCTCCGTCGTAGTCAAAACGGGCCGACTGATCAATATAGAAATTATCTTGATAGACCAAACTACAAGAGTCTTCCGGGAGAATCTCACACAACTTTTGAGCAAAATAGGTCTTGCCTGACCCGCTCCCTCCGGAAACTCCTAGTATAAAGGCCATAAATTCCTCTTGTTACATTGTTTGAAAGAGGCGGTCACCTGCATCCCCAAGCCCGGGAACAAGGTAGCCACTATCATTGAGCTCTTTCTCTTCATTAAGGAAATAAAAATCAACATCAGGGTGAAAATGATGAATGCGGTCAAGGCCAAAACTTGAGGCAAGGACAGAGAGAACTTTTATCGAGCCCACTTCGTAACTTTTCAACCTATCAATACAGGCAATAAGAGTATCCCCAGTCGCCAAGAGAGGATCACAAAGAATGATTTGCTTTCCTTTCACATCAGCAGGCATCTTAAAGTAATACTCAACAGTATTGTTGATAAACTTGTCGCGATAAATTCCAATAAAGCCCACCTGAGCAAAAGGAATCATAGAAAGGACACCATCGATCATGCCATTTCCTGCGCGCAAAACAGAGACAACGACAGGTGGATTCACAATTCTTTCAATTTCGGTCTTCGCAATAGGAGTTTCAATCTTTTGATGGTCAAAATCATCCCAATCTCTCATCACTTCATAGGCCAAGATACGAGAAATCTCGCCCATCATGTCACGAAACTCTTTAGAGAGAGTATTCTTATCTCTAAGATAGCCCAGCTTATGACGCAAAAGCGGGTGATCAATTTTAAAGCGTTTTCCTTCAGTCATTTCTTTGTCCTCTTTTTTTAAAATACAGTTCCATCACTTTCAATTTTTATAGGTGGACTACTATCGGCTCGTTTCATCGCTGCCAAACGACGACCGGCCCACCAAGTTCCACCTTCAAGGACTTTCACTAAAGGAAAGTCCTTTTCACTCATATTCATTTCTTCTCTTACCCTCTTGGCGCATTCATCAAGAAGGCAGATAGTCAGGGCGCGCCATTCGATAATGAGCTCACTACTAGGCTTCCACGCCTTATGGTAGTCCCCGCTATTTTTAAGTTCAATCAGGCCACCATCGACGAAAAGCCCACCATTTCGATACTCGGGTAATCCCGTCAAAGCTTCCATATTGGTAACTTCAATTCCTGCTTCAGCGAGAGGCTCAATCAAACTATAAGAAAGCCATTGGGAAAGTTTATGAAAAGGCACCAACTCCTCTATGGGACTATAAGACCAAACATCACCGAGATTGACTCCTTCTCTTTCTTCTCGTCCAGGCCAGATGGGTCCAAGGGCGAGAAGAATAGTTTTCAGAAGTTCTTCAGCAGGTAATTCTTTGCCATACTCTTTAAGAAAATAGTCAACAAGACCACCCAAACGAAGTCCGGGGAAAAACTCGGGTTTCTCTTCTATAACATGGCCAAGCATCTGAATGAGCTGGACGCGACCGGCCTCTCCGACAAGGGGGTTGTCCTCACTCACTTGAAACTCTTTTCTCAGTTTTCCTAGGCTAAAGGCCTGAAGCCCCTTCGCGCTTGCTTGAGCCTTACCTTCCTTAGAATAGCTTCCAGAAAAGAACATATGAAAACTCACCACTCCAAGTCCTTCTGAGCGTGAGTAGCACTCTCCTGTTTCCTCTTCTTTATATTTCCATTTAGGACCGGCACCAGCATCGAGTAAAACAGAAGTAATTACCAGCTCGATTAAAGTACGTGCTCTCTCTGTGGCATCAAGCGCATCAAAAAGAGACTTCTTATTTGCTAGTCGATCGTGACCACCGGCCCTAAAGTGAACATACCTGGCATGAAAGGGAATCTCTAATGAAGGGTAATTCTCTTTAATCGTCTTAATGACATGGGCCGTAACCTCTGGCCACAATTCTTCATGATAGGAGAAATGTCCCTCTCCCCTCTTAATTCGAGTAAAGATTTTATTGGCCTGCTCTCTAATGGTTTGAGGCGAGAAAAGCCTATTAACCTCGGCGCTCAATCTTTCACTACTCTTCAATTTCTCGCCCCTTAACCTTGTCAAGATCTTTGCCTGACTTGACTTCACCTGGAGTGAAGTAGCCGGCGGCTTTTTTGGCTTCAATTTCTACTTGGGCATCGGCAGGAACCAGTTCTTCAGGAATCTCAATTCGGTTCACTACTTCAATGCCACTTCCAACGATAGCGTTGTACTTCATGTTACTCATGGAGTGGAGATTATGAATTTTCTTAATGCCAAAGAAGTGCAAAATATCCGGCATCAGCTCTTGAAAACGAGCGTCTTCAACTCCGGCTACACATTCTGTGCGATGGAAGTAGGTTGCAGCGGAGTCACCACCTTTTTGCCTCTTTCTTGCGTTATAAACGAGAAACTTGGTGACCTCACCTAAGGCACGACCTTCCTTACGATAATAAGCAATAATACCCACGCCACCTCTTTGAGCTGTACGTGCGGCATCTTCAATGCCGTAAATAAGGTAAGGGCGACAGGTACAAATATCAGAACCAAAAACATCAGAGCCATTACACTCATCATGAACACGACAGGTCAGTTCCACATTGGGGTCAGAAAGCTTAGAGACATCTCCCATAATATAAACAGTTGTACTGCCAATAGGCGGAAGCATCACCTTAAGATCTGGACGAGTCACCAATTCAGGAAAAATACCACCAGTCTCTCTAAAAAGAACTTTTCTTAACTCGCCTTCTTCACAACCTAGTCGTTTGGCAATACCGGGAAGATACCAAACCGGCTCAAAGGCCACTTTAGTAATTTTGATATCACGATTTTCGGTCACAATATCCCCATCAATTTTTAGGCGACCAGCATCGATGGCCTGATGAATTTCAGGAATTCCCAAACGGGCCTGGGTGACAGCAATCGTTGGTCTAATGTCATAGCCCTGATCAAAGTACTTTTTAAAGTTGATATTAACGTCATAGCCCCAAGGATCAATAGAAACCATTTTTTCGGGATCCGACCAGGAATCAAAAGGTCCAATTTGAACAGGACTTTCGGTATTTTCGAGATCTGGTTTATGGTCTTCTGGGTACTGTTTTGAAGCGACTGAAAGGGCACGATAAATAGTGTAACTTCCCGAATGAGTCCCAATAGCATTTCTGGCCTTCGGGTTGGTAATAGAAGCAATAACAGGTCCACGCTTAAGAGGGTCCTTATTGCCCCAATCAATAGGTAAAGACTCTTTATAAACTTGGGTTGGGTGTGAGGCCAAAATAATATGAGATGACCTTTTAAATTCTTTCATACTGATTCCTTATGACATCCAATTGCTGTCGTTTTGTTTTTCCCACTTCTTTGTTACTTTTTTTACATCACTCCAAAAGTCTAGAGAGTGATGACCGGTGATATCCCCATGACCAAACTTAGAGGCGTTAATACCGCCAAAGGAAAAGGGTTCTCTCGGGACAGGTACACCTACATTCACGCCGACCATGCCAGCACTGGCCATGGTGATGACCTTTTCTGCCAACGCTCCATTATTGGTAAAGACAGAACAGGCGTTACCGTATTCAGACGAGTTTTCAATTTCCATCGCCGTCGTGATATCTGGGCAACGAACGATAGAAAGAATAGGCCCAAAGAGTTCAACCTTGGCCGCTTCACTACCTGGTTGAACTTCATCTAAAATAGTAGGACCAATCCAATTTCCCTCTTCCATTCCAGCAGGAGCTTTGGCCTTTCGACCATCCAAAATAACTTTGGCCCCGGCCTTTTCGGCTTTATCAATGGCATCACGTAAGAAGCTCTTTAGTAACGATGGCCCCCATGTCGCGACCTAACTCGAGAGAGGCGGCACGTTCTTTTATTTTTTCAATTTGAGATTCACAATCTCCTACGGCCAAGAGAACACTAGCGGCCATACACCGCTGGCCGGCACAGCCAGTAAAGGAATCACTTATTCCAGGGCCCGCAATTTCGGCCGTGGCATCAGGAAGGAGCACGATATGGTTCTTAGCTCCTCCAAGTGCAAGGACCCTTTTTCCAAGGGCCGTTCCTCGTTGATAAACCATTTGAGCAACCTTCGTTGAGCCGACAAAGCCAATGGCACTGACATCTTTATGATCAATGATACCTTCA
>JAUIBX010000360.1 GCA_030427595.1 Bacteriovoracia bacterium
CGCCCGTATTTTCTATATTTTTCTTTAACTCGCGCCTCTGTTTTCTGAGTCAATTCAACTTCAATAGCGAGTTTGTATGATTGTTTGTTTTTTAATCCCGTGACTTCCGCATCGGGATAAATATTCTCAACTGGTATTTCATGAAACATTTTCCCATCAATAAAATGAGGCGTTTTTATCAGTTCTTTTAAAACACGCCCAACGATTAAATCATGGGTTAAATTTTCATCACAAATTTCATAGGTAAAATCATGTCCAGTGTACTTAAGGCCCTTGTTGGTTAGATAAATATGTTTATTTTTTCTGCCTAGTAATACACCTTTTACAAGTCCGTGAGTTTCGAGTGTACGCACCTTTTTTAGTAGATTAAAATACTTTAAATCATAGCTGCAAAACTCATTCAAACTTTTCATGTCCATGACTTTCCATTTTCCAAGGATATTGATGATATCCTCGTAAACTCCATGTGGTACGAAATCCACCGCCATCAACTCCTCCCCAAAGAAATAGGGCCTCTTTTAGAAACCGTTCTTGGTCTATATTTTTTATCTTCTACCTCCAATTCATTAACGATCTTGACCTCTTTTTTTAAAAACTTAACATTATCCCAAAGAACTCTAGGGTCGATGTATTTCACATTCAAAAGATCAATTCTGGTGGGGTAATGTCTCAAAAGAACACACTGGCCTACATTTAAGTTTTTGATGATATTGGGATGACTTATAAGTTCCTCAACAACTCTTTGAGAGCCTTGCGCTTGTTCTTCACCGTCTTTCACTCTTACTGTTTGTTTCTTTGATTCCATTGTTCCAATGGCCTCAGAAAAAATCTTCGCTCCATCTTCAAGCCTTTGTTTAAAGACAAACCAATTGGCAGAATTTTCCAAGACCTGGATACATAGCTCTCTGTCGTATTTAGCGATATCGCTTGGAGATTGAAAAGCAAAGGTAAGCTCCATTTTTGCCCCTCTACACTTATTCAATATTTCAACAAACTCATCCGTTATAACTGCTGAAAGCTCATCAATATAAATTCCGATTTTGGTTATCTCTGATGCATTTTGGGGAGTGATACCCTTATAGGTGTTGTATGCTGAATAAGAGATGTCTCCAAGAATAATTTTTCCAAGTGATCTAGCAATTTCAGCGAAGCCAAGTACAGAAAGTCCAATGTAAACGCATTTATTTGCTTCTCTTATATCCTTAAAAGAGAGCGAATTATTGCCTTTTAATCTTGGGCCAAAGTCGGATCGAATAATCTTCTTGAGTCTTGATAAAATCCCTTGAATGTCATTTCGTGAATAGAGAGCCTCATCTTTTTTCTTTGGTTCACTAATATCTATTAATTTGTGGAAAATATTTTCAATAGATAGCTCTTGATCTTCACCTTGAAGGATTGAGACTGCATCTTCCAAAGCATCATGACATATTTGGGCGTAGTGTTCTTCACTCCATGTAAAAGAATGATGAATTCGATCTGCAATGTTTGTGCTTGATCCGTCCTTAACTGGATTTATATG
>JAUIBX010000188.1 GCA_030427595.1 Bacteriovoracia bacterium
GCCTAGAAAAATGCCTGCTGCCTGACGAAAACTAAAGCCCTGAAGTTCAACAAGGGAATTAAGTTCAACCATGGAAGATTCAGTTAACTTACCGAAGAGTTTTTCTTCAAGCGCACGGTAACTCTTGGGGTATTTTTCTTTGAAGTCCATATTCATCAAAAGAACGGCCCAATACTCTGGAAAGAATTTCTTATCATCTTCTAAGAGCATGAGCTGATAGCGCTTAATTTTTGCGTCTGTCGTGTAAACCTCCATGAGGTCAACCTTGCCATTATTCAAGGCCTCATAGGCAAGGGAATGTTCCATCGCCACAGGATGCTTAAAAGTAAAACCATAGTGGCGCTCTAGTGCTTTTAGGCCATCTCCCCTCTTAATAAACTCATGAGTAAAAACTGTTTTTAAATCAGAAAGCTGAGCAAGCTCGGAAACTTTAGTGATCTTATACTTCTTAGCTCCCACAGGATTAAGGGCAAAGGCGTAGGTATTATTAAAGCCAAGGGATGGTGTCATATGAATATTAAATTTGGACTTTAATTCTTTTTTTAACTGATCAGAGTCTTTAATCAGAGGATTTTTTAGGATGGCCTCTCGAATGGTTCCGGTGTAGGCCGGATAGAGGTCAATCTCTCTTTCCTTAAGGGCCCTAAAAGTTATCCCTGAGCCCCCTAGACCTAGGTTTCTTTCCACTTTAACTTCGCCAGTATCCTCTAGGATCTGAGCGACTATTTCAGCGAGAATATAATTTTCAGTAAAAGTTTTTGAGCCTACCGTTACAACCGGCTTTGCCTGAAAAGGTGTGGAAAGAACTGTAGTCAAAAAAATTGTCAGGATAACTTTTGGAAAAAATTGAGCTGTCATAAGTGAATATCCATAGGAATTTGTGCTCTTAGAAATTCATGAACAAAGGGGTCTTTTGGTTCATGATAGAGCTCTTTAAAGTTTGAGGTTTGAACAACTCTTCCTTCGTTAAGAAGAGTGATACGATCCCCAAGAAAGGCCGCCTCTTGAATATCGTGGGTCACCATAATGACCGTCTTATCAAGCTTTTTAAATATGGTATGCAGCTCTTTTTGAAGGGAGGCCCTAACAATGGGATCGAGGGCACTCAGGGGTTCATCAAGAAGAACAATTTCTGGGTCAAGAATCAAACCACGCATGAGGGCCACCCGCTGGCGTTGACCTCCACTTAGCTCATGCGGATACTTCTCTAGCATCGCCAATTCCATATCCACCATTTGGGCCAATTGATTCATTTTTTTTAAAATTTTCCTCTCATCCCACTTCCTCACACGCGCAGGCAGAAGGATATTGTCTTGAGAGTTCAAATGAGGAAAGAGTCCACCCTCTTGAGTGATATAGGCCATACGGGTGGTGCGCTCTCTTTGATCTAAACTTAAAATATTTCGCCCTTGAAGATAAATATGACCTTCATCAGGAGCGGTCACCCCACCAATCATCCGTAAAAGAGTGGTCTTGCCACTGCCACTGGCCCCAAGGAGGATATGAATCTCTCCCCTTTGGATAATAAGACTAAACTTCTTTATAACCTCAATATGGTCAAAGGATTTGGCCACACCTTGGATTTCAATCATAAATAGACCTTTAGAATCGGAAAAAAAAAATTCAGGTTGTAAGAGTCATCACTTGAGTTAACAATAGTATAACAAAACAAAGAGAGAGCTGTTATGTCCCGCTTTTTTTACCAGAACCTTATTGCATCTTGCTTTTGTTTAGCGTTGTCGATTCAAACGACCCTCGCTTACAACCTACTCGATAAAACGGACTTCGGCGGTCAAGTTAAGTTTGGCAGTAACTTTGTCGACAATAAGCAAGTGGAGGCCCAGGTTTTTGGCATAACAGGTCTTCTTGATATCAAAAGCCAACTCTTGGAGTCTCTCGCAGCTGACATTAGTGTGGGCTTCACCACAGAGGTGGGCTCTAGTAATGCTTTTAACAATATTGACGAATTTGCTCCGCGAAGACAGTGGCGCTTAAGAAGGGCCTTTCTCAAATGGGATCCGCTAAGCTTTCTTACCGCAAGGGCCGGTGCTATCAACCAGAGAGACTACGATGCTCCTCTTTTAGTCACGAGAACGGCCTTTATGGGTGTCCAACAAGAACTCAACTTTCAAATCACCAAAGATTACCGCTTTTGGATTCGCGCACAACAAGCGATCCCCAACAACCTCAACCTTACCCAACGTATTGGTGTCGTTGAAGATGGAACTCCCACCTTTCTCATGGAAACAGTAGGACTCGAACTCGGTGGAGATATCCTCGCTTTTAAGGCCCAGGGTGGGCGCTGGAGCTATGATTCCTTAAGTACGGGTACGGCCTATCAATCACAATTTCTTGGAAACTCTATTCGCGGCGGTTCACGCCTGGTGAGTAGCTTCATCTACCGCTACTCTGGCTATACGGCCTCAGGTGTTATTCGCATGCATTTTAGTGACAATATAGGTCTTAAGATCTTTGGCCAATTCCTCTTTAATGAGGAAGCACCGGAAGAGAGAAATATGGGCCAATTCCTAAAAACCGCTCTTATTTTAGGTCACTTTCAACCTTCTTTTCTCTTCTTTAGAAATGAGTCTGACTCCTCACCTGGCTTCTACAATAGCGCCTTCTTCTCTCACAATAATCATGAGGGATACTCTGTGGAGCTACGCTACACTGACCCCTACGACGATAATGAAAATAAAGTTGAGGCCTATATTAACTATGTTGACTCAAGCCCCATTAAATTTAGCCCCTTTCAATCAGACACCAAGAAAGTCGCCTTCTCTTTGAGCTTACCCTACGACCTCTAGGCCTCTTTTGTGCGACTCTTCTTTAATAAGAATAAGCTCCTGTGGTAGTTTTAACTTATGAATGAAATCACCATCACACGCCCAGATGATTGGCATGCCCATTTTCGCGATGAGCTCATGCTTAAAGAAACTGTCCCTGCAAGCGCTAGAGTTTTTGCTCGCTCCATTGCCATGCCAAATCTTAAGCCACCGGTGGTGAACGCCAAGATGGCCCTTGAATATGAGTCCCGCCTAAAAGAGGCCACTCCAAAAGGAAATGACTTCAAGGCCTTAGTCACTCTCTACCTCACCAACACTACAACTACACAGGATATTATTGAGGCCAAAGAGGCAGGCATTTTAGCGGCCAAGCTCTACCCTTCGGGTGCCACTACCAATTCAAGTGCTGGTGTTAATGATATTTCTAAAATGACTCCCGTATTTGAGGCGATGGCCGCACAAGGGATGCTCCTTCTCATTCATGGAGAGGTCACTAATAGTGATATCGATATTTTTGACAGAGAGAAGACCTTTATTGAGCGCTACCTTTCAAAAATTATTGAAGAGGTTCCGAGCCTTAAGATTGTGCTTGAGCATATTACCACTAAGGATGCAGCGGAATTTGTGATGAACGGTCCTGACAACCTGGCGGCCACCGTTACTCCTCAACACCTTCTCCTTAATAGAAACGACCTCCTTGTTGGAGGAATTAAGCCTCATTATTATTGCCTTCCCATTTTAAAGCGCAATATTCATCAGGAGGCCCTAAGAAAGGCCGTCACAAGTGGCTCTTCTAAATTCTTTCTGGGAACAGACTCAGCCCCCCATATGAAAAATGATAAAGAGTCTGATTGTGGCTGTGCCGGTTGTTACTCCGCCCCCGTTGCCTTAGAGCTCTACGCCCAAGTTTTTGATGAAATGGATGCCCTAGATAAACTAGAGGGCTTCGCCTCTCATCATGGCGCAGACTTCTATGGCCTTGAACGCAACAAGGACACCATCACTTTGGTGCGTGATCCATGGAGCGTACCTCAAGAATTAGAGATTCCTGGCAAGGGTAAAATTGTACCATTTTGGTCAGGCCAACAGGTCTCTTGGCGCTTAAAGTAAGTTCACTTCTTCCCTAGTTTTTCCCCTTAATTTCACTTTGCTCACCCAATGCGATTTCAAAATTAAAAATTGAACACCTTCTCCTACACCCTTTTTTAAAAAAGTGAGTTTTTAAAACGCGCCATGGCGTGCAATATAAATTCAAGTATTTATGATATTTTTAGGACCCATAATAAATATTATGAGTCCAAAATGGCGTTTTTTAAGGTTTGCGACAAAGAATGAGAGAAGAAAGCAAAAGATATCTAGGGCCAAATGACTCACTGAATTTAAACTTAGGAGAGTTTTTAAAATACCTTGAACAGGTCAACCGCTCGCCGGCAACGAGAGACTCCTATGAAAGGGATCTCAAGCGTTTTTTAACTTGGGTGCGTATGCGTGGCATTCAAAGACTTGAGAAGGTCAGTCCTCAGGATATTTCCGATTACTTGGAGTATCTAAGAACACCACTTCCCTTTTATCGAAAGACTCTAATTTCTAAATTCATGAACGTTTCAAAAAGAAAAAGAAATAAAGAGAATAGCTTGACCCTCCCTAAGGGGCTTTCCGTGACCTCGCGCAAACGTCACCTTTCTACCCTTAAAAACTTCTTTGGTTTTCTCTGTGAAAAATACCCAAAGAGGCACTGGTGGCAACGAGGCTTTAAGAGAAACCCAGTATTGAAACGCCTACACTCTATAAAGGTAAAGGATGAGGATTTCGACCACACTCCTATTTTACGTGAGGAGCACTGGGAGAGAATTTGGGAAACACCTCTTAAGGAGCGTGATCGTCTTTTCTTAGCACTTATGTACTTTGGTGGCCTACGAATTAGTGAGGTAAGGGTGCTTCGTTATCATCAGTTTCACTTTCAAACCAATGTCTTAGAATTTATGAGAAAGGGCGGTAAGCGCCACCAGCTCTTTTTACAAGACAATGGCGTTTGTGGTCTTCTGTGGCAAAGGCTTGCCATGGGCAAGTCGGAAAACTCCTATGTTTTTTCCGATAAATTCCTACGAGGCCCTTTAGGGCGAAGAGGCGCCTATAAAAGAGCAAAGAGAATATTTAAAAAGGCCGGACTTCCGACAAACTTAAGCCCCCACAGTTTAAGAAAGGCCTGTGCTACTCGCCTTTATCATCAAACTAAGGACCTACTCTTTGTTAGAGACTACCTAGGCCATAGTGATGCTAAGGTGACCCAGACCTATATTGAAACTCAAGGTCAATCCATTGAGGTGGCCCTTGACTCCAACAATGAAAATAATTCTAGGCCATCACCAATACCTAGTTTAACGCATCAAACAATTGGCACATCTTCATCCCTAGGACTACAATAAATGCCTGAGTTTTTTTGACTTAAGAGGAGCTCCTTATCCTTAAGGTGTTGAGACTTACATTATCGGCCATCTATGTGGTCTTCATTTCAATAACTGGTCTTCTTCTGTGTCTAGCACGACCCTTTGAAGAGAATAATACCTATGTCTTGGGTCGCTTCTTAGGCTTCGGAGTCCTTCCTCTCAATGGACTTAAATTAAAGTTTATTAATAAGGAAGCCCTCTATCAGATTGACGGCCCTGCGGTCCTTATCTCAAATCATCAGGATAATTTTGATGCTTTCATTATTGGAAGTTTTGTTCCCAAGAAGACAGTCAGTATCGGCAAAAAAATCATTCGCCTCTTTCCCTTCTTTGGTCAAATTTATTGGCTCTCGGGCAATATCCTCATTGATCGCAAAAGGAAGAAGCGGGCACTAGGGGCCATGAATCAGGCAGCAAAGAAAATGCGTGAAAAAGGTATAAAGGTCTGGATCATGCCCGAAGGGACGAGAAGCCGCGGTCGAGGTCTTCTGCCTTTTAAGAAAGGGGCTTTTCATCTCGCCAAACAAAATAACCTTCCTATTATTCCGGTCATTTTATCAAACTATGCTCAAACCCTAGATCTCAATTCTTGGTCGAATACCCCTATCGTAATTAAGGTTTGTGATGCCATTGATCCATCACGTTTTAGTGGCCCTGATGATCTCAAAGACCATTGCCACGCCCTTTTTGAAAAGGAATTAAAATTCCTCGATCAGATGGCCCAGGAAGAAAAATTATCCGTGGCCCAGGGTATGGCCAACTCCCAAGACATCTCTAATAAGAACCTATGACAAGCAAACTCACTAAAGAAATTGAGCTTCCCTTTCAAAGCCAAAATATTGAGGTCTTTAAAGATCAAAGTTCCGTGAG
Source organism: Bacteriovoracia bacterium (assembly GCA_030427595.1). Taxonomy (GTDB): domain Bacteria; phylum Bdellovibrionota; class Bacteriovoracia; order Bacteriovoracales; family Bacteriovoracaceae. The sequence continues at coordinate 6,104 of JAUIBX010000188.1, forward strand.
CCATGCTTACGGAGAAGGAAACTTGGCGTTTGCCTACACATTAGGCTATTGCCATGGCAAAGAGAGAGGCCTGCAAATCAATATGTTTCAGGCCATCGTGCGCTCAAAGCTAAGCCAATGGCTAGTCACAGATGAACAAACCATTGAGACAGATAAGTTTATTCTTAAGATGGGCTTTTATTATCAAGCTCGTAAGGAAACCTCCCATTTAAAAGGCAAGGAAAGAGAATACGCCCAAGCCTATTGCGATGGTCTTAACAAGGCCAGAAAGCAACACTTTCCCTGGGAACTCAAACTCCTAGGCTTTACTTTTGAACCTTGGACACCTGAAGACTCTTTTGCCCTGATGAAAGTGATAGGTTACCTAGGTCTTTCTCAGACTCAGCAAGACTTTGAGAAATTTATTTGCATGAGTTTGGCCAAAGGTGTCTCTCCTAAGTTCTTTGAAAGCCTCCTCCCCTCTATTAAGGCACCAGACTTATCTCATCTCATATTGGCCTTAGAGAAAACAAATTTTGACCTCTGTCCCATCCATCAAAATCCTTACCTTTCAAGTCTTCCCAAAGTTAAGGCCTCTAATAATTGGGTTTTGTCTCCCGAGAAAAGTGAAACAGGCTCTGCCTTAATGGCCAGCGATCCTCACCTCGAAGTTAATCGACTACCGGCCCTTTGGTTTGAATTTGTTTGGACCCAATTAAGGGATTTTCGTGCAGGTATTACCATGCCGGGAATTCCTGGAATTATTATGGGTCGTAATCAAAACCTTAGTTTTAGCTTCACCTACGGCTATATGGACACCATTGATTACTTCGTTGAAGAAGTTAAAAACTCCAAAATACGTGAAGGTGATAGCTGGGTGGGGCTCAACTCTAGAGACCATCTTATTACCCCCAAAAAAGGCAATGAAATCACCTTAAGGATTTTTGAAACCAATAGAGGAATACTTGAAGTTCCCGGTCACTGTGTCGGAAGTGACCTTAAAATCAAGGACGGCTTTTATCTTTGCCGCGCCTGGACTGGTCATGAAAGCGGTGGTGTTGAAGGTATAGGAGCTATTCAAAAACTGAACGCAGCTCAAGATATTGAAGAAGCAACGACAGCAGTGAAAGATATCTTCTTTAGCTGTAACTGGCTCTTTACTGACCACCAGGGCAATATCGGCTATCAACAAAGCGGCTTCCTTCCAAAACGTAAAGAAGAAGGGCTTTATCCCCTATCCGGATGGGATCAAGAGAATGCATGGCAAGGGCTGAGCCCTAAAGAAGAACTTCTTAATTTAAAAAACCCTCCAGAAGGTTTTATCTGCAGTGCCAATAATGATAT
>JAUIBX010000006.1 GCA_030427595.1 Bacteriovoracia bacterium
ACAGAGCCCTTACTGATGAGTCTCTTAAGCTGAGAGCGCTTCTTTAACTCACCAGAAAGGATCTTCTTTTCGATCTCTTTTTTAAAGACACCTTTTTCTAGGGCACCATATTCAAGAAGAACATACTTTTCGATGTCATAGGTCTTGGCCGCGTCTTTAATCTTCTTGGTAAGCTTAGCAATAAGAAGCGAGCGGTGAACCTCTGATTTTGAAATCCCAAGAGCTGCGGTGATTTTTCTTTCACTCTCCTTCGTTGCTTTTTGATAATTGAGAATTCCGTCAGCTTTATCAATATAATGAAGCTCCTCACGGGAAGAGTTTTCAGAAAACTGAATCGCCATCAATTCTTGAGGAGTCTTTCCTTCAAGGATAAAACAAGGACAGCTTTCAATCTCATCCAAAGTGCTCATGGCACGGTAACGGCGCTCACCACAGATCAGGGTGTATTTGCCTTTACCATCATGATGAAGAACAAGTGGCTGAATAAGACCATTCACTCTAATATTCTCTGCAAGCTCTTTAATCGAGCCGTCATTGAATTTTGTTCGTACCTGTTCCTTTACAATAATGTCTTTGAGACGAATCTCTTCGAGGCGTGCTCCCTCAAGAAGCTTTTGATCCGCGAACTGGAGGAGATCGCGAGAAAGATTCTTGCTCATATCGAGGGTTTTTCTTTGCTTCTTAGAAACTCTTGCCGAGAACTTCTTGGCCATTTAATACCTTCCTTGGATAAGAAACTTAGTTAAGCACTTAACTGAAAACTTTTGAAACTGTTAGTTAAGTTCCAAAGCCTCCCACAGAGCTTGGTAATCCTTATAACCTTCTGTCTTCTTGTTCATCATGAACACAGGCTTCTTCGTAGAGATAGACTCTTGCATCTGAACGAGGTTGCGTACAGGAGGTGTAATCTGAAAAGACTGAGCAAGCTCTCCTAGTCTTTGTTGTTCGATTTTACGACGCTTATTGACCATTGAAGGAATAATCGCAAACTCAAGATTTGGGTTTTCGGTCTCACGGATAATTTCAAAGGTATCCATAAGTTCTTCAAGACCATCAATAGAGTAATCTTGAGCTTGAGTAGGAATAAGAATGCGGTCACTACCGACAAGGGCCATGATCAACTCATCACCGAGCATAGGTGGCGTATCAATCACGACATAGTCAAAAAGGTCCTCACACTCTTTCAAGCGCATCTTAAGGAGTCTTTCTTTACGTCCAGCATTTCTACGGATCTCTTGCTCACTAAGAATAAGAAGCTTAGAAAGATTAGCCAAGTGACGAGAGCTTGGGATGATACTGATGTTGTGGTGAAACTCTTCCTCTCCTTCTGAGGGAACAACGACTTCATCAATAGCGACATCGCCAATGAGCCATTCAGGAATAAGAGTTCTGTGAATTTGCACACCAAAGGTGGAACTTAAATTCGCTTGTGAATCGAGGTCGACAACAAGAACCTTGTGACCCTTATTCGCAAGGTGACATACCAACTGGTAGGCGTTCATTGTCTTTCCAACGCCACCTTTATTGTTTGCAACGGTGATGACTTCCATGTAAATCCTCCATCCGCCCCTTCAGTTACCCATCTCATTGTGTAACGGAGCGCCATCCATAGACCAGACTGCGTTAAGCCTATAAAAATTGTAAAAAAGCTCGAAACGCTTCGTCAAAATTTAAAAACATTAGAGCGCTGTGCGTTACCGGGCTAGAGAAATTCCTATCTTTTGAAAGTTTTGTTAGTTTAGGCCAATTTCAAAATCAAAGGAGAGACTATGATTGGCAGTATGACTGTACAAGAACTTAAAGAGAAGCTCGATAAGGGCGAAGAGCTCCTGCTTATCGATTGTCGCGAGCAAAATGAGTGGGATGAGTCCCACATTGAGGCAGCTGAATTTATGCCTCTTTCAAACTTCGATGAGGAAATGAAAAAGCTCGAAGAAACCAACAAAGAGAAAGTGATTGTATGCCAATGTAGAAGTGGAAGGCGTAGCTTGACTGCTGCGATGAAACTTCAAGATGAAGGTTTTGAAACTCTCTTCAACCTTGAAGGTGGCATTCTCGCCTGGTTAGAAGCAGGCTACCCAACCAAGTAGTAAAAAGAAATGATCGATCTCTTTAACCAACAAAATCTTGAAGATCACCTTCCCCCCATTTCAGAGGAAGAGCTTTCTGACGAGGAGGTTCTCAAGCAGGCCTACGCCCTCCAAGAAGAACTTAAAGACAAAATGCTTGTCCTTGGCCACCACTACCAACAAGATGATGTGATTGGCTTTGCTGATGTTCGCGGGGACTCCTTAAAGCTTGCTCAAGACGCGGCTAAAATTGATAAACCCTACATTGTCTTTTGTGGGGTTCACTTCATGGCGGAAACCGCAGACATCCTCACACCAGCAGACAAGCAAGTGATCCTACCCGATCTTCGTGCAGGCTGTTCCATGGCAGATATGGCCAACAGAGCAGAAATTGATAAAGCATGGGCCTACATTAATGGTAGCCTCTCCGGTGAAAAGGTCGTTCCTGTTACCTATATAAATTGTGCAGCAACCTTGAAATCTTTTGTCGGTGAAAATGGGGGCTCCATTTGTACATCGAGCAATGCCGAGAAAATCATTGAATGGGCCCTTGAAAAGGGAGACAAACTCCTCTTTTTTCCTGATCAGCATCTCGGACGAAACACTTGTTACAAAATGGGGATCGGTCTCGATGAGATGATCACCTACGACCCCAATAAGTTCAACGGAGGGGTGACTCCTGAGCAGATTCAAAAGGCCAAAGTTATTCTCTGGTATGGGTACTGTTCTGTTCATCAGGGCTTTACTTCTCAGCAAGTTACAAGCCTCAAAAAACAAGACCCTGAAATAAACGTTATTGTTCATCCCGAATGTAGTTTTGATGTGGTTCAAGCAGCTGACGAAGCCGGTTCAACCTCCTACATCATTAATCGCGTCAAAGAGCTTCCTGCAGGCAGTCGAATTGCCATTGGTACCGAAATCAATCTGGTTAATCGCCTGGCCCAAGAATTTCCCGAAAAAAAGATCACATCTCTATCTCCTTACCAATGCTTATGCACGACGATGTACCGTGTAAGGCCGCGTTGGCTACTTGCCAGTTTTAGAGCAATTAAGGAAGATAAGCCTATCAATGTCATTAAAGTAGATGAACTGACGGCGAAGGGTTCACGCACGGCCCTAGAGACTATGCTCTCACTATCATAAGCCTGAAGTTTTAGAGGGACGAAAATGATCTACGCTGATTACAATGGCAGCGCCCCGCTCTGTCGTGAAGTTATCGATTATCTCAAAGAAAGATTGGAAACTGGACCTTACAGTAACCCCAATGCCATTCATCAACTTGGTCAAAAGACTCTGCTTGGAATGGAAAATGCTCGTGCCCTCATCGCTAAAAAGTTAGGGGCCATCCCCAAACAAATTACTTTCAACTCCGGCTCTACGGAAGGTATCTCCCACGTATTTTTTAGCCTACTTCATCATCAAAGAGAAAAGTCAGGTAGAGACGTCCTTTTAATCTCTGGCATAGAGCACTCTGCCGTGATCAATTGCGCTCGCTTCTATGAAGAAGACCAAGGGTATGAGGTTCATATTATTGGCACCCGCCCCAATGGTCAGTGTGATCTGGAATCACTTAAGGAACTCCTCCAGAAATTTGAAGGTCGTGTGCGCTTAGTTGGAGTCATGGCCGCCAATAATGAAACTGGTGTCGTTCAACCTTATAAAGAGATTGGTGAACTTACTCAAAAGTCTGGCGCCTATTTTGTCTGCGATACCACCCAGTATATTGGCAAAACCCCTTTTAGCTTTAAAGATTCTAATATTGATTTTGCCTTTGCCTCCGGCCACAAAGTTGGGGCGATGACTGGTGCAGGATTTGTTCTTTCTAAGGACCCTACTCTCTTAAAAACTTTTGTCATTGGCGGTGGCCAAGAAAAAGGCCTTCGCGGTGGAACTCAAAACTATATTGGTTTTGAAACCATTGCTGTTGCCATGGATGTTTTTGAAAAGAAACATGAAAAAATTCTTAAACTTCAGGAAAAGCGAGAAGAGTTTGAAAGAAAGCTCAAAGAAAAGTACCCCGTTGTCATTATGGGAGATGGTGCCCCTCGCTTAGGTGGAACAACATTTATTTCTTATCCAGGTATTCATGGCCAGGCGGTCCAAATTGAGCTTGAATCCCAAGGGATTTACGTCACAACTTCTAGTGCCTGTTCTGACAATGAGCCAACAACCTCAAAGGTTCTCAAGGCCATGGGCGTTTCGGATGATGTTGGTCGTGGTGCTGTAAGGATTTCCGTGGGGCCTTGCTCTCCAGAAGACTCTTACGACAAATTGTTCATTGCTCTTGAGAAAGCCTATAGTAAACTAGGGAGACTAAGTAGTTACTAATTTACTAAGGCATTCATGAAATTTTCTCTCCTTATACTGGCAACGCTAGTCTTCGTATCATCTTGTGATGACGCGCAAAAGATAACCCAACTTTACTCTTATCCAGAGTGGCGCCAAGATCTCTTTATCGGCCAAATGCCAGAGAATAGCTTTTATCTTTTTAATCTAGGAAGTCCATCAAAAGGTCTTCTCCCTACAAAGATCCTTAAGGGAGAGAGTCAACCCAAGGCCCTCCCTCACGAAATGCCAGTAGCGGGACAAAAGGTAATCAACCAATACCTTCAAATAATAAGAGAACGTTTTAAAGACAGTGCTCTTGTCATTAGTCACAGTGACGTCGAGCTTAGTAATCATGACAAAAGCAAAGTCACACTGACCTTAAATGGACTTAAAACTTACAACCTTAATGGCGTCCTCCTTACTAAAGGTGACTTACCAAGTAAGTCCCCCCAAGAAGCTGGACTACACCATGGACCTGCATGGTTTAACACCAATATTTTAGAAATTAAAACTGGTGAGCCCACAACACTTTATGAGAGCCAGCCCTTCAAATACTTTGAAAAGCAGAGCACTTACCTATTGGGTATCTCCAGTTACAAAAAGCTCTCTCCAAAAGAAAGAAACGAAATAACAGGATTTTACTTTCAGGACCCCGTGACAACTGTTTTACGCTACAAGGGCACCTTTGCTAAATCCCCAGATTCAATCGTCGCCCTCTACTACGATGGAGCTTTAGAATGCACTTCTCAGCTTCCTCAAAAACTCACACCTTTTGAAAAAATGCCAAAGTTCCAAGAGGTTTGCAAAGAAGGTAGTGAGCTTGAAAATATTTTAAAGAGGCTTCCTCCCGATTCTATTGATTTAGTAGTGACAAATAACGAGTCTCTAACAGGAGCTCTTTTTAATCGCACTCCTATTATAGGTGCAGGTGGTAGCCCCACCTATTTAAGTAGCGCGCGTATCACAAGAAGCTCTGGTAAAGTTAACCTCAAAGAGTCTCTTCTCCTTCCCCCTATTAAATTATGTCACAAGATGTTTGCAGGTACTCAGGATTGTACTTTTACCTCTGGAGATGGCGATGTTGATGAAGAACGCTTTGACCTCATGGAAATAAGTGGTTTTGGTCTTATTCCTGCGCGTTTTCTTGGCCGCGAGATAAAACTTTAGCGACAAGTTAAGTCACCGTTACTCTGGCACTCTAGCTCTCGACCAAAAGAGCAATAGACATATTTTTTCATGCCTTCACAATCGACTCTTTGACGATATGTTGTCATGCGAACACAAGCATTTTGACCTCGCTGACCACATTTCTCAGCACCACACAAACCAGAAACCTCACCAGGACAATTCAGGCTAAGAAAAGCCGTCCACTGACCTTGGGGGCAACTCTGACAATTACTCTTTTCCTGTGAGCATCCAATATGGCATATATCTCCTTCGACTAGAGACCTGTTTTTTTCTTCTCGATGGCGAATAGGCCTTACCCCAGGCCAATAAGATTTTTCTGCAGTTGGAAAGGGAATGAAGAGGGTTAAGACCCTTTCTTTATTGTCGCCATAATTTAGCCTAAGCTTGAAACTAAAGCGCTTGTCCCAGTCGATATCAAAGGCTTCAAGCCTTTTAATCCCTTCATATAAAACTTCTCTTTTCTCTTTCTCGGCAAGAGGACATGAGTTTTTCCCTTTTATAAAAAAGAGAACTCCTGATTGTGGTTTATTCGGTAGTGGAACCTTATAGATAAGACACTTTATGCCGCCTTTTCCCCTGCTTTTAAGAAGGGTTTGATAGCTTCCGACAGGTGAACTGAACTTTTTAGACTTTCCTTTTAAAATACTCGGGTGAATGTCTTCAGCTTGTTCAACGAGAACAATATTTTCTGCAGCTAACGAACTCAAGTAGAAAAGAAGACTCAAAAATATTAAGAAGCTTTTAAAGAACATTGGACCTCAAAATCTTTTTCATGCATCGAAAACCAACATCATAATGATCCACGCTATTTTCAAAAAAAGGAGTCGTAAAAAAATTAAAATCTATTCTCCTATGACCGCGGCCAGACCAAAAAACGCGAACACCTGCTTCATGTACGCGAGAGCTCATTGCGTGATAGTAGCTACTCGGATGAAGGTTTTTGCGAGGGAATTCTAAGTTAACAACATACTCAGCAGGTCCCCCCAAAAGTTCACTCACTCCTAACCAACCCATACCATAGAGAAGATGATCATTGTCATCGCTATTGTGACACTCACTCGCCTTAATTTTTAAACAGGCCTCCTTTTTTTCATAGGGGGCGCCTTTTGCTGCCAGATGAGCTGGACTCTCTTGTAAACGCAAACCAAAGGGGTGTGGTGGAGTGTTGAAACTCGGTGGGAACGTTAATATATCTGAGAAGGATTTTCTTCCGTGATGAAAAGTAATTGCTGCTTTCACTCGTGAGCTTAAGACTTCCTGCCTACGGTCACTACAGAAAGCTTTCATTTCTTCAGGTAAGAGGTCTACGCTCGGACTAAAAAGGTCTTTACCTTTCTTTGCTCCATACTTTTCTTTAAGCCCCTCAAGTCTCTTTAAGTCTTCTTTCTTTGCAAGCCAAAGCTTAACATCCAAATTTCTTACGAGATGTTTATCAATAAAGTAGCGAATACCACTTGTGTGCCACAGACGCTCTTCCTTCTTGGCCTTATTGTCCGCCCAATAAACTCCTTGGGGTAATTCAACCTGACGACAAAAACTTGTAAGCTCAAAGCTTTTCTTATCTTCACCAACTTTTATATCAACCTCTAGATTGCTAGCCCCCCTTCTTTTTGATTCACCAGCTTTAAATAAAACCTCATAGTTGAAAAATTCAGTCTTGTGCTTAACCGAACTCTTTCTTCCCTCAAAGAAACACCTAAAGAGATAGGGGTGACAGGCCTTTAGAGATTTGGGGATTAAAGAATTATCTAGCCCCTGAGTCAAAGAAAGTTCGGAACAAGCCTCAGAGAAATATTCGTCCTGCAAAGAAAAATCACCCGACCATACCCGACTAACCCGATCAAGAACCAGTTCCCATACGACACTGGGAACTTTTTCTTGTGAATTCCGGTTGCTCGTCTTGTAATAGAAGACGGCAAAATAGCTACTCAGCCCACCAAGAGCGAGCAATATAAAGCCTACAATGATTTTTTTCTTACCAGAAAAATCAAACATCTCCATCAGCATACTGTATTGCTCTTCCTCTCACCACTCCCAACTATTGAAATTCACGGGAAATTGACAGCACCAAGTCATAGAGTTCAACTTTCCTAGTCGTGCGAAAAGTCCAAGAACACGATAAAATATTCAAATACTTAGCCAAGGAAAGGCCATGTTGGATTGGATTGAAAAAGCAAGCGAAGAAGAAAAAGAGATGTTAGAGGTTCTATCTTTTCAGGACTACCTCGACGAATTTGAAAAGCATAAGGGTCGAGAGCTCAGAACAAGTTATAGCTACATTCTCGATATGCTTAATTACCATGGAAAAAATGAAGATGGCTCCTACAGAGTCTTTGATATCGACCACAATGAAAGTCCAGCAGTCTATGGTCAAAAGAAGGTGCAAAAGGCACTCGTTCAGAATATTTTAAACTTCAAAGAAGAGGGCTTTAATAACAAATTTATTCTCCTTGTTGGTCCCAATGGTTCTTCAAAATCAAGCCTTGTTAGGAAAATCATGAAAGGCCTTGAGCTCTATAGTGCCTCCGACGAGGGAGCCCTTTATAGCTTTAGCTGGATCTTCCCTATCGATAACTTTATCAAAGGCAGCCTTGGTCTTAGTAGCGATAGAGCAACGGGTGACCTCAACAGCTTTGCCTATCTTGAAGACAAAGATATTTCTGCCATTCTCAACTCAGAGCTAAAAGATCACCCCCTTCTTCTTATTCCTCGCGAACACAGAAGAAAGGTTATTGATGACCTCCTTCAAGATGAGCCCGATCGCCTCGAGTCCATCAAAAAGACTTACCTCTATAACGGTGACCTCTCCAAAAGAAATAAAATGATCTATGACGCTCTTTTGAAAAATTATAAGGGCCGTCACCGTGATGTTCTTAAACATATTCGTGTTGAGCGTTTTAAAATCAGTAAGAGGTATTCCTCTGGCGCTGTCACTATTGAACCTCAACTGCATGTTGATGCTCAGATGCAGCAAATCACTATGGACAGAAGACTTGGCAGCCTTCCCCCAAGCCTCCAGTCCCTTAACCTCTTCTCCCTCAAAGGTGAAGTGGTTCTTGCCAATAGAGGCGTCCTAGAATACTCAGACCTTCTTAAGAGACCCCTTGATAGCTACAAATACCTCCTTATGACGATGGAGACTAAGAATATCAATCTTCAAGGTATTTTAACCGAGCTTGATATCTTCTTTATTGGAACCAGTAATGAAATTCATCTGGCCGCCTTTAAGCAGCACCCTGACTTTAACTCTTTTAAAGGGCGGTTCAACTTCATCCGTGTGCCCTACCTCCTCGATTATAAGCAAGAGGAAAAGATTTATCATACTCAGTGTGAAGGCCTAAAGGAGATGAGTTACTTTGAGCCCTATGCTCTCAGAGCTGTTTGCCTCTTCGCCATCATGACGAGGCTTCGCTGCCCTCAGGTTAAGAACTATGAGGACAAGAAGCTGGCCAATATTGCCACCAACCTGAACCCTCTAGAGAAAACTCTTCTTCTCGCAGGTGATGGCGCTCCTGATAGACTTGATTATGAATCAACTCAAATTTTAGAAAGTGGTCTCAAGGATATTGAATCAGAGTTTGAATTTGAAAACCTTTATGAAGGTAAGTTTGGTATTTCACCAAGAGATATCAAGGCCCTTCTCTATCGACTTGCTTCTACAAGAGGAAATATTTCATTTATTGATGCTATTGAAAAACTCCAAAAGCTTATCACAAAGAAAAATGATTATGATTTCCTCAATATGACACCACAAGCGGATTATCATCACCCTGCTCGCTTTATCACTCTTATTAAGGAATATTGCTTTAATATTTTTGACCGCGAGCTTAGAGATAGCCTCGGAATGGTTGATGACCGATCTTATGAAGATTACATCCGTCGTTATATTGAAAATGTTATTGCTCATCTTAAGGGTGAGAAAGTAAAGAATCTCATTACTGGCAAGTATGAAGAAGTTGATATGTACATCATTGAGGAGTTTGAAAAGAGCATTAACCTCAAGGAAGATGCTAGTAAATTTCGTTCACAACTTCTCTCTCGCCTAGGTGCCTACAGCCTAGACAACCCTGGCACTAAGCTAGAGTATGTAAAAGTCTTTCCCAATTTGGCGGAAAAGCTTCAAGAGAGCTTTAGAGATGAACAAAAGAAAGTCATTCAAATTATCTCTAGGAATATTGTTTTCTATGAAGCAGAGATTACCGATAGTGAAAGCAAAGGAACCCCTCTCTCGAAAGAAAATAGAGAACTCATTGACAATGTCGTTAATGAACTTCATACCAAGTATGGGCATTCTAAAGAAGGTGCCCTTACTGTAATGAAGGCCTTAATTAAGGACCGCTACTAAAGTTCCTCTAAGACATGAACATTCTCTATAAGAAATTTCTACCAGACCACTTTGAGGCCTGTTACGAGGTTCATGAGCCTCAGGATGGTATGCGCCTAGATCAATTTCTTCAGCGTCATTTCGTTTCTTTTTCTAGAGAACAGGTCAAAGAAAAAATCAAAAATGGGGATGTTCAAATCAAGGGGCGTCCAGGAAAAATGAAGCCCAACAGCAAGGTCTACAACAAAGACCAAGTAACCGTCTTCACCTATAAAACTATTCATGAAGATGAGTGGTGGAATGGAGAAAAACTAGAGCTAGAACTGAATCCCCCCATCATCTATGAGGATGAAGGACTCTACGTACTTTCCAAACCCCCTTTTATGAGCACGCACCCCACAGGGAAGCACCTTTTCTATTGTGCCACTGTTTACTGTGAATCACTCAATGGATCTGGCACTCACTCTGTTCACCGCTTAGATCGTGAGACGAGTGGAGTTCTATTAGTGGCAAAGAATCCTCAAGCCGCTAATAAATATACCCAATATTTTGAACATGAAAGAGTGAGAAAGTGTTACTTTTTTATCGGTGTTAAAAATAATCAATTTAAAGGTAAGCTTGAATTTACTGCCCATGAACGACTCGATACAGGAGGGGAAGGCCTTCTTAGAGTTCTCATCGGCTATCACCCAGCCGATAGCAATATTGGTAAACGTGCCGAGACTCACTTTAAAATTCTCTATGAGCAAGATCAATATGTTTTAGGTCTAGCTTTCCCTAAAACAGGACGACAACATCAAATCCGTGTACACGCTCTTGCACATGGTTTTCCCCTTTTGGGTGATAAAATTTATTATGGCTCCTATCCCATGTTTCAGCGTTTTAAAGATCGTTATGCTAGTCAAGAAGATCACGACTATATGCAAATTCCTCGTCATGCACTTCATGCCACGGCCATCAATATCCCATGGGAAGAAGATCGACGTACTTTCTTTTGTGAACCTCCACAGGATATGAGCAACTGGATCAAAGAGAACCTCTCCTTAAATTACGATAATTTTTTTGATAATGTGAAAGATGAGCTTGAGAATTATTTTAAAGAGCTCTCTAAGTAGGATAAGACCCCTAAAGGTCCGGCACTTTCACTTCCCTCTAAAATAACTTTTGGAAGATGCTTGAATCTGCTTTTTACCTTTTCAATATTAGACACACCTACAGTGTGAGGATGGTCCTTAAAAACCGATTCATCATTTAGAGAATCCCCAAAGAAAACAGTCTCTTCCATTTTGGCAATAGGGTATTCCTTTAAGAAAAGCTCTAAGGCCTTCATTTTAGAAACCTCACCGCACCAATAGTTCATATGAACATTTGAAGTAGAATAGTGGACCCCTTCTGCATCAAAGAAAGCACACACCTCTTTTTGCATTTGAGGATTGCTTTTGAGGTCCTCTAATTCAATGGCCCTATCGGCTTCCCTCCCAAAGCTATCGACAGAGAGAACAATCTCGGGAAACTTCTTTAAAAGGCGTTCGCTTACGTCTCTTAGCTTTTCAAGATCACCTGCAGGAACAAAACTCTTGTCACTGAGAACTCGTCGACCATTTCTCTTTGTCACAAAAGAGAGGGTGCCACCACCTTCCGAAATGACATAATCAAGATCATGAATATGAGTCAGTAGGAAATGGGCCCATGATTTAGACCGACCCGTGCAAATAATAAGGGGTACACTGTGCCCCTTAAGTAATTCCAAAATTTTAAAAAAGTCGACGGTCAGTTCATCATTTAAAGTCAGCGTACCGTCAAAGTCAGAGAAGACCGCCTTCACTTAATAGAGTGGGTAGGAAATACCAACAAAGAAAGCAGTAAAACTATCTTTAATATCAATTGTTGTTTCAACTGTTCCCATGAGGTTTCTATAACCTTCAAAGGGAAGATTACCAGTAATACCGAGGTTGGCATTCATCTGAGTTTCATAAGTTTTGTTATCACCGTTGAGATTCACGCCAAAAGGAAGGGAGAAGAAAGGATAAGCTTCATTACCCCAAAAGCTAAAACCTTTTGAAACAGTGGGAGCGATGGTGAAGATATTTCTTCTGACATCAAACTCCTTAGCGTTAGTAAAAGTCACTTTTGTTGAAAACCTTGGCTGTTCCATATAGTCAGGAAAGAGTTCGTAATCAGCCCCAACGAAGAAGCGGCTATCTCTTTCACCTCCAGCAATACCCATCCCAGCATCTAGAATCATTTTCTCATTTAACTTTTGAGTAAAACGACCTTGCAGACCAATTCCTCCACCATTAGAAGCAATACCGGTAAATTCAGTAGAGACGATACGCTTTTCAGGCATGAGAGGGTATGTCACATAACCCGTTCCATAGGCCAAGGCCTGGGTTGGTGCGAAAAGTGTAATCAAAAGAAAGACAAGGGTGAATGTTCTGTTCATATGGACCAATCCTTTGGTGTTACCCATTTTACTTCAAACCAATAAGTATTAGTATTTTAATGATATTAACGCCGTAGGGTCAAAAAATTTCGCTCAAAACAAATGCGTCGCACAACACCATCTTTAACCACAGAAACTTAAATAATTTCAACCGCCTATTGACACATAGACCCTAAAGTCGCTAAATTACCACCCACTCAAGACCTTATGGTGGCTGTAGTTCAGTTGGTAGAGCGCCAGATTGTGATTCTGGTTGTCGCGGGTTCGAGTCCCGTCAGCCACCCCATTTTTCTCCAAGCCTTTTTACTAAAGGCTTTTTTTATATCTAAATTTTTAATTTTATTCACAATCGACTATTCAGCACTTAACTAGCTTATCTCTCTTTCCATTACAGAAAATTACAACCCGTTACACATCGAACTGCCAAATTGTGACCTTACTGCTGCCAAAACTCTGTAGGGATAATATTCTCCCCTAGAGAATATATAAAAATATTCTTTAATAGAAAGTAGTTTCGGGTAGGAACCTGTTTTTACGAATTGTATTAAAGAGACGGTTGAGAAGCAGAAGAACGCTTAGATTTATGAGCAAGAGACTTTGCGAACAAACCTCTTTCAGTTTCAACAACCTCCAGATGAACCCTTTGGTTCTCAGAAAGCTCCTGAAAGCTAGTATTGTTATAAGAAGTATCCTCAGAGAAAAAAACCTCTCCCTGCTTAGAAACTTTTACAAAACCATAGCCCAAATCTCTATTTATTTTTGTAATAATTCCAGATACTTCCATCAATTCTCCTGTGGGTTGATAATCTCTTATTATTCGCGAAGTGTCTATTTCATTCCCCGTATAACACACCGCAAATTCTAATTTGAATTAGCATTTTAAGCAGTTATGAACCCTCTTCCTCATACCTTTCTTTGTTTAATTTAAAAATTTCAGGATTATATGTCTTATCTTTAACAAACTTCCAACCATAACTCTTAACTACTTCCTGATTAAGTTTTTCATGAAGTTTAAATAGCTTGCTAGAAGGCTCATTAAAAAAGTCATTATAAAATGCGGTTATAGAACAATCTCTAGATATGCATTCTGTCTTTCTAAACTCCTCTAACTCTGTCATCACTTTTACAATTTGTTCGCGACTCTTTTTATTAACTTGCAATGGGAAAGGAAATGTCTCAAAACATGTTGTATTCGTGTATCTAGTTCTATCTTCCAAAGTTGAGCGTTGAGCTAAAACCCAATCCAAGTGGACCTTGCTATTTAAAACTCCCAAAATAAAATAATCGTCACTCGCAACAACCATATTTGCTTCACAAGGAAGAACGCTAATATCGATAGCTTGAAAGCAAGTATATTTAGCTATCTTGGGTAAACAAAAATAACATTTTTTTCCATCCAAAGCAGACCTCATCCCCGGCCTTCTCTCTCCGAACTTCCACCAATTTTCTCGCCTTGCTTTACGGTTATTCCCGTCACGAATTGGTTTCACCGTTTCTTTAACATGATTAAAAGGTTCTTTATAAGTACTAGCCTCTTCAAGGCTCATATTATTAAAATCAATGACCCAGTCTTTTTCTTTTCCTGGATTTACTAATGTTTGACCATCAAGCATAACTTTTAAAACTTCTCTATTTTTAGGGTTAGTTTTAATCCATGACTTAGCTTCATCCTTAGTTACTACAAACCCTTTCCCTGCTAGTTGACACCCCTCAAATGAAAAACCCTTATTTTCTTTCAATCTATGTGCATCTGTATAAGAAACTTCATCCTTTAGACTACTATTAATCGTAGATGCTTTATTAAAGTCTAAAAGCTTTTTCTCTGGAATAAGCTTTTTTTCTTTTACCCAATTTACAATACTCACATGGACATTCGCGTCTCCACTCCATTCTTGTGTTGAAACAGCATTAGTTATGACTCCTCCTTTAGAAATGACGTAGTCTAAACTAGCTTTTCTTGAAACCCCTTGTGCGACCGAGTTTGTACCAACTAACCCAACTCGCTTTGCCTTCGAATCTTGAGCTAGTTTAAACCAAAATACACAGAAGTCAGGCTGGCCCTTAGCGTATGGAAACTTTTTGTAAACACTCTCTGCGTACTCATCACCCCGCTCCTCCCTTAAGTATTTACCGCCAAGAAAAGGAGGATTGCCGACAATTGCATCTGCCTCTGGCCAATCAATAAAAAGTGCATCTTTATCTGTGAAATTATCATCTAAATCTTCGAAAGGAAGTACTTGGTCAGAAAGTTTATATTCATCTGCTGCAATTTTACGACCTATGCATAAGGCTATTTTTGCAAGCTCTATTCCAAAATTATTTGTATCTATTCCGTAAAAGTTTTTAGGTGAAATCATGCTCATACGAATTTGATTTTCATCAAAATTAGCTCCAAATTTCGACAACGCTTCAACTTCTAACCTTACAAGTTCTCTATAGGCTAAATACAGGAAGTTCCCACTACCACAAGCAGGGTCTAGAACTTTAAAGTTTTGAATTTCTTCTAGTATCTCGCCAATTTTCTTTTTGCTTCTAGCCTTAGCAATTTTGTCCCTGAAAGGTTTGGAAATTGTTGGCTCTATAATTTTTTGAATATCAATTTCGTGAGTGTAATGCATTCCCTGTTCATGACGAGTATCTGGGTCTGTACTTGCCTCAAAAATTGAACCAAAAATTGATGGTCTAACTTTTGACCAATCATGTTTGGAAGCTTCATACAAAAGGTCAAGTTCAGAGAAACTCAACTCAATAGGGTCAACATCATTGAAAAGACCACCATTGAAATATGGAATCTTTTTGTAATTCTTTGGCTTACTTGATGCTGGCTTTGTAGCCATCGCTGTGAATAAATCATAAAGTTCAGATTGAGAGACAGGGTCTTTTACTGATTTTTGAAGAATTTTGTAGAGAGTATACTTTGGTATTAAATCTACATCTTCAGCAAATAGAGCAACAACCAATTGAAGAACAAAACGCTGAGCCCTTTGTGCCTTAACCTTTCTATCTAGCAAAGAAAGGTACATCGAACCTAAAATCTTAGCTGCACTTTCAGTTACTTCTACATTGTTATTATTAAAGACTGGATTTTCTTGTTTAGGAAAAAGAAAAGCTAAGCCACCCCAATCATTAGGCAGGTCTTGAATACTTAAAATATGAACTGGGTCATTAACTTGAATCTCAAAATCATAAATCCAAAACTCATCGAAGTTACATAAGACCATATACTTTGGCCGATTAGGTACTAGATTCCACCAATATTCTTGAGCTTGAGGATAGTGTTTAGCTAAATTCTCACCTCGTTTTTTAAGTTCAATTATAACTCTTGGCTTCCAGACCAAGTCAGCAAAACCAGTTCTACCAGAAGTTTTTTTAACTCTTTCCTCACATTCTGCTCCTACCTGCTTTATCCCTTCGTTCCCAAAAGCTTTAATTAGGTACTCTAAGAAAATTTGGCCTTCACTCTTCTCATCACCCTTAATATGTTTGTTAAACCACTCTAAGAATGTTCCAAACCGTTCTTTACGTTCCTGTGATTCAGATGTCATACTTTCTTCCTTGAAGAGCTTTCGAAGATTTCCAAAAGTTTTTTTACCGGTCCCGAAATTTTACGCTCTCCACTTTCCCAGTGAGCGACTGCTCCAGGGGATACACCAAACTCAGATGCCATTTGTCTCTGTGACCAATTCATTTTTCGTCTTAAATTTCTGATTCTGTCAGCTTCGCTAACCAGAGAGAAAAAATCTTTACCCATACATATTAGCTTACTTAGTAAGCATAATATGGCCAGTAAATCGCTGTTTTTATTCTGTTAAAAACGAGTAGTAGACAAGAATGCTATAGTTATGAAAGTTAACCGAAAAAAGTACTAACTGAATCGGCTAGAAGTTTTTATAAATGAAGGCATTAGCATTTTTAAGACTTTTTTTATTTTCTGGATTTACCCATCGATAACTAATTTGTTTTTGGCCGCCTATCAATCCTTGAACCTTCCTAAAAACAGATTTATCTGGATTAATGACTATTACATTTTTAATTGAGCTACAGTTTCTAATAAAACTATAAAATATTGCTAAAAGTTCATTATCATAAGAATTTAATCCTAATCCCCATACTACTAAATTTCCATAAATATTTTTAAGTATCTTATCTATAAAATTTAATCTCGAGATTAATGCTGTATTCCCCATATTAATTGCTGTAGTCAATATTGCTTTCTCTTTTGGAGGCAATGTGTTTAAGACCTTTTGATACTGAGGCAGAATCCTTCCTGATTTGTCATAAGCAAAAGAAAAATCACTAGTTGTTGATGTCGGTAAATATAAAGAATGACCTACAGAACCATGGATATGCTCTATAGGTTTATTCAACTCAATACTTAGAGTGTTTTCCCAATTGGTTGTTATAATATCTACAGAGGTATCCTTTAAATGCTTAATTAATAAGTTTTTACGAAGGGTTACTTCCCCACTACTCACAGCTGATACGAACTCACTGCTTATACTTCTCATCAAAGCATCATAATTGTTAATTGTAGTAATAAAGTTTTTATTTAATGGAAGTTTACTTTGAAGAAAATCACTAAATAATACATTGAACTGAAAATTAAGAATTGGAAGGACTGAGTCTGCAGGTAAATCAGAATAGCTGCTATTTAAACTGTGTAATGCTCTTTTGAGTGGCTTCCAACCATTTTTGACCGCTCCATTCCCAACTAAAGCAAGTGTTTCTTTCATATGAATACCCAATCTAGAACGATTAGAAATACGATTTCTTTAATCATTCAAAAAGTCTAAGCCCTAGAGTTAAACTATTGTAATTATAATACAGCCTAATTAAAAGAAGGTAAGAAATGCTAAGCTATTCAATCTGAATAGTGAGGTTTGACCAAAATGTTTACTCTTTCCTTATCAATTCAAGGCCGAATTCCTATTTTTAACTTTTCCTAGAGAAGTACTAGCTTCCGGGGTTTCCGGGGTGGCCAGTAGGTCTAGTACTTTAAAGATTAACCTTTAAGGAAAGAGGAGATACTAAATGGACAATTTAAAACTCAATGATGAATTAAAAAAACATTCTTATGCTTCACTTAGGTCTTACAGAATCGATGACCCCTATAAACAAGCTATCAAGGACATGAAAACTGTAAATAACAGGCGAGCCCAGAAGTTCGTTCAAAGGGATAAGAAGTTAGGTCGACAAAAGAGACTATTACCCTCTAAAAAAGTTTAAGTTCTAAGTGGCCGTATTTTGGGCCAATTTGATTTTTCTGTAACTCAAGGCCTTCTTTCAGTTTCAGAATGATTGTAAAATGAATAATGAGACGACCAGGAGGCTTAAATGGAGACTGTAGCTTTATACACAAGAACATCTACACTAAATCAAAATAGTGGCTTAGAGAGCCAAATAAGAGCCTTGGAGACCTACTGTAAGGACAACGGTATTTCAAATTATAAAATCTATAAAGACAATGGCATTAGTGGAACTAAAACGGATAGACCCGCCTTAAATCAATTAAAAGAAGATTGTAAAAATGGAAATGTCAGTTCAGTAATTGTTTATAGTTTTAGCAGGATGGGAAGGTCTACCAGGCATCTAATCGAGACTCTCCAGTTTTTTGAAGAAAGAGAAATTGATTTCATTAGCCTAACAGAGAAACTAGATACGACTTCAGCGATGGGTAAATGCCTATTTAGTATAATATCATCAATTTCTCAGATGGAGAGGGACCTTATATCGGAAAGGGTTAAAAATGGACTTCATAATGCAAAAGCTAAAGGTAAAAAGCTCGGCCCACCTGAAAAGACGAATAAAAAAATAATTAAGAAATTATTAACGGAGTCCAAAATGAGCTATTCAAAAATCGCTAATCTTGCAAATTGCTCAAAGGCCACCGTCTGCAGAGTTGCTAAAAGCCTCAATCTAGCAAATGTTGCATAAATCTATTGGTCGTTTCAGACCACAATTGCATTGAGCCGTTTCATAATCACTTATATAAGAACCTAGAACGCACCGTAATTACAAAGGCTTAAGCCAGTCAAGAAAGATAATATATATAAAAATGAATAAGAATGGTGAGCTTAACATTCTCATTCTTTTCAATCTTTTTTCTATTATTAGTTCTCTTCTTCTTTTTCAGATATCCGGCTGAGGCTAAGCCAAAAAAAGTTACGATATTATATCTTTGAAGCAACCTCGTGCACGCGGCTCTTCCAAATTTTACAAACTTATAACTCCCATTTTATTGGGAAAAGGAAGAAAAATGTCTAAGAAACAAAATACAGACTTTTATAATAAGGCTTCTTTTGGATTTTACATTTGTTTGCAACCAAAAGAAGTAAAAAAGAAGTTAAGCAGAGACACGCTATTTATTGCATCAGAGATTGGTAATTATTTAGCTTACAAATGCAAAAGTAATCAAAACACTTATAAAGGCACTATTAGTGAATTTTGTGAAGTCGTTTCAACAGAGCTGGTAGTAAAAGCAGTTAACGAGCTTACAAAGGCTGGTTTTATTGTAAAAAGCATTGATGACAAACTGTCTCTAGCAGAGGGCTTTTTAAAATTCAAAAAAGAAATGGAGTTTCTGATTGAAGAGAAAAAACTTTCAAAAGGTTGCAACAAGAAAGAAAAAGACAAATTTGAACTTTACTTCAAAAGCAAGAATGAGCTTAGAGACTGGGGAAGAAAAATAGAGTTTCTTGATTACATGGTAAATGAAGAGTGTGAAAAGAATTATCAAAACTTCCATAGCGGATTCTACAAAGTTCTTCTTAGGGAAATGATAACGCCTTCCCAAGAATCTAACTCATTTCGCAAGCAAATGCTTTCAGCAAGGTATTCTGACCTTAAAGACGATATTTTAAGAGTTTACTTCCCCGACATGGAGGGAAATCTCAAATATCAAAACAAAGAATACATGAAGGCAAAAGAACACATGGACTTTTTTACAAACAAATTAATGAACGGAGACAGATATGAAAATCAATAATAATTCACTTAATATTGCCAAAATCATAAGCGATGAGATACGACAACACTTAGACCTGCTAGCAGGCAAGTTCTTTAAAAATCGAATAGAATGGTTAACCACTACTGAAGCTGCTGAGTACCTAAGAATTAGCGAAAACAACCTCAGAGTGAAAGTTTCCAGAGGCGAAATTGAAGTACATGGAAGACTTGGAAGCCGTTGGAGATTCAGACGAGATAAGCTTGAAGAGTTGTTGAATAGTCCTGACAAAGGAGTATTCAATGATTAAGAAATACATTTACAAGAAAAAGAGCTACTATTTAATTCAACTTAGCTATACAGACTCTAAGGGCAAAAGACATCAGCCTAAGTTTCGCTTTGATAAATCAGGACAAAGAATTTCATCTGAAAGAACAGCCAGGTTGCTTGAGTTCGACTTACTTAATGAGTACATCGATAAAACTGAAGGCAAACTTAACAACCTAACTTTCACCGAATGGCATACGCAATTCCTCGATGACATTAAACTCACCTACAAACATGGTACGGTCATGCAATATGATGGTGATTTAAAAAAGTGGTTACCTCTTGGCTTTGGAGATAAAAAGCTTAAAGACTTTACAAAGGGAGATATTCATAAACTTATTTTTGAAGTTCTCCCCAAGAACGGAGCGACTCCAAATCTCCAAAAAAAGACAAGGCGAACTCTTGCCAGGATTTTTGAAGCTGCCCTAGAAGAAGGATTAATAAACCGCAATCCCTGCAAAGGAATCAAAGTGAAAGTCCCTCCACCGGAGAAATTGGTTTTAAATCACAATGAAGTGATAAAGCTGTTATCTCAGGCGAGACAAGTTAATCACCACTTTTACTACCATTGGTGCCTAGTTCTCTTCACAGGCTTGAGAAATGGAGAACTTTACGGCTTGAGATGGAGAGACATCGATTTAGTCTCAGGAATTATCACCGTTAAGAATCAGTGGACTAATAAAGATGGCTATCACTCTACGAAGTCAAACAGGAATAGAATTGTTCCTATATCTGAGGACCTACAAACAGTTTTACTAGAACTTAAAAACTTAGGTCCATTTGCAGAAAACCTAACTGGCTTGAATGGGAGTAAGCAATTTTTTGATGACCTAGTCTTACCCAGGATGAGTGAGTGGAAGCATGGAGAGCAGGCTAAAATAACCAAAAGGTTTTGCAAAGCCATTGGTATCACAGAAGTTAAATTTCACGACCTAAGAGCAACCTTCATTACCAACGTATTGACACAGGGAGTCTCCCTGCCTCAGGTTATGTCGATAGTGGGTCACTCCAGAACTAGCACCACAGATGAATATCTAAGACTAGCAGGAGTAAACGTAAAAGGTGCTACAGAGAAGGTTAGCTACTCCATCCCCGATATAACTACTGAGAATGTCTTCTCGATTGGTTTTAAAAAATAGTTAGTGACTTCTAGCTGCCAGCATCATACAGTGCTCAGCAATCATGGGTGGTTATGGTAGCCCCATCAGCCACCCCATTTTTCCACTCAAATTTGAGATTCCACTGATTCCGATTCCACTTCCTTTTTTAGGATTCCACTTCCTTTTTTATGTAACCCTGTGCACTCGTGAGCTTAAAATCAGGCGGGGCCGCCCAGGCATTGAGAACTCGCAAGCGATAGTTTGAGAAGTTCCTAAATCCGTAACTTCTCCTGAAAGCTCCACGTCTTCACTTCCAGTTATAGACTTTGCCACGTTGTTCAATCCCTCAGTTCTAGCATTTGTGAGCCTCGTTTTGAAGTAGTTAAGTATTTCGGTTTGCCAGTTAAGAAGCGTTTTTCTTAGCCGTTGAAGCTCCGGCAAATGAGAGTGAGCGAGCCAATCAACGAGGTTTCTAAAAGAGCGTTTTGCCTTGGTGTAACCACGACAGTGATAGAGTCTGTGCATCGCCTCTTTCGCAAAGTAAACCTGCTTTAGATCGGGATAATCTTCGAGCCATTTCCAGATCGCTTTTCGCTCAAAAACTTTTAATTTTATTCCATTTTTTAGGAGAAGTTTTCTAAGAGGATGACGTCTTTTATCGCCAGTAATTCCTTTTCTCATTCGGTTGATTGTAGGGTGTAAAAGTCTAATCACATGGAAGTGATCTGCCGTAATTTGAGCGTTTGGAAAGAAGTTTTTAACGAAGCTTCGATAGGTTCCTGAGAGGTCCATGGTAACGTTTCTGACGTTGTGGCGACCTGGAATATGAGAGAGCATGGAGATCATTTCAGCTTTGTTTCTAGTGGGGAGAAGCTCTCTCACTTTTGAGTGTTTATGATCAACAATCATGGTGACGAAGTTTCTATGACCGCGCTCCTTGTTCCTATTGAAGCCGTGTTCGTCGATTCCAATGGTTCGAGGCCACTCACTCCACTGACGTTCTCGCTGCTTTTCTTCAAGGCGAGTGTAGTAACTTTTGAAAATAGTTTTTGTCCCACAACGGGTATATTTTCGAACCTTTTTAAGGTCAGCAAAGTTTTCACATGCCCAGTAGATGTTTCTCTTCATGCGCTCTGTGAGGCGCTGATATTTCTTAATTCCGGAGAGCTCTTCGTTAAAGGTTTTATGACATTTTCGACAGCGATAGCGCCTGATTTTGACCTTTAAAATATAAATCCGACCACGAATGACAGAGTCCTTCAAAGTCCTCACAGGACGCTGATGAACCCGAGGAAACTCATCTCCACAATAAGGACACGGAGCGCATTCAATATCAGACTCACAAAAAACATACTGAAAGCGTTTTTCACTCCTAGTGTGAGTAAGTTTTAGGTGCGGAAGAGTTAAAAGATTCGTAACATTTTTTTCAGGCATGAGTTTCTCCTAAGCATAGAATTTATTGTGGTAAATCTATTTTACGCTAGGAGTCTCATGCCTTTCTTTGAATCAATGTGTTACATGCCTTTGAGTCTAGAACCCTTTTTAGTAGGTATGAGTCTGGTATTTTCCGTTTCGGCGCTAGCTACAGATATGGAAAAGAAGTTGCAAATGGCTGAAGAGAAAATCGAAAAGGCGCTCGAAAAAGAAGATGGAAAAGTTAAGTCTGAAATAAAGGTCGAGATAGATAGTGATGGCGGTGCCCCTGTTGAAATCATTGTACCGGTGGCCTTCTTTATGACCTTTCCAGCGTGTATGTTTCTCTTTTTTCTTTTTAAATACCGCTCAACGAGAGAGAAGCAAATCACTCTCCGTGCCATGGTAGAAAATGGTGCCCAAATTCCTCCCGAGATGTTTATGGATGGAAAGCGCCCCCTGAATCCAATAGATCGAGACCGTAAAAATGGAATTACCTACACTCTTGGCTCTATTGGTCTTATCGCTTTTCTTCTTATTCTTAAAGCAGGCCAACCTGGGCCATGGGCAATCGGCTTGATCCCTCTGTTAACAGGTGTTGGCTATCTTATTAACTGGAAAATCGCTGAAGCTAAAAATACGAATAAATAAAAGATTAGATAATGATAGTAAATGATTCAGAGTTAATCTCTCGGGTCTTAGCTTATGACGATCACTATGCTTACTCACAGCTGGTGAAGAAATATCAGTCTCCAGTAAGGTTTTTTCTAAGGAGACTGATCAACGACAAAGTTGAAATCGCAGATGAACTAGCTCAAGAAACATTCATTCTTGCCTACAAAAAAATTGATACCTTTCAAGGCAAGTCACAGTTTAGTTCATGGTTATTTGCTATCGCTAAAAACCAATTCCTCCAATACATAAGAAAGAATAAACGAGAATTCAGCTGGGAAGAGACTAATGAAAAGAGTACGAACCCAGAATCTGATACGAAAATAGATCTAGAAGAAGCAATAAAAATGTTACGACCAATTGAAATAGCTGTTATTACTTTGAGTTTTTCCCAAGACCTCTCTCATGGAGATATCGCTGAAGTGCTTGAAATCCCTTTAGGTAGTGTAAAAACCCACCTTCTAAGGGGAAAGGATAAACTTAAAAGTATTCTTTCGGGGTATAATCAATAGAGGTTATTATGAACGATGATCAACTCAATACACTCTTATCTGACCAACAATCTCTTGAAGACAATGGGTTCACCGTCAATGTCATGAACTCTCTTCCCAAAAGGCCAAACCATAAACTTCGAGCCTTTATTCTTCTAACTTCAACGACCCTTGGTTCAATCTGTGCACTTTACTTTATGGGTGGAGCTAGCAAAACCTTCTTAAGGGAAGTCTTTAATGGTTTAGTAAATTACCAGGGTAGTGGCCTTGCTATGATTTGCGGAGTTGTGCTTTTCTACGCCACAATCTTTGTTTCTACGAGTGAGGAAATTAGTTAGGTGCGACTCTTCATAATAAAGATCAAAAAAAGGCACGAAATTCGTGCCTTTTTTATTAAAAGTTAAATTCTTTTAAATTTCAGAAAGTAGCTTTTTCGCCGTCTCTTTGTGCTTTACATCTGGTGGGTCGAAAATTGGCATAGACCCAATTTTTTCGAGAACCTTCTTAGCTTCAGCCTTTTCATCTTGATCGATCAAGCTCTTAGCGTAGTCGAGATTAAAAGGGATTGAATTAGGGGCCATTGAAACGGCTTCTTTTAAAAGCTTACGCCCCTTACTTTTAGAGGCCCATCCAAGACCCAAGGGGATTCGCATAACCTTTGGCTTTGCACCAAGCTTAAGGTGAACACGACCCAAAATGTAACTTGCAAGTGCTTTATTGTAGGAGCCTGCAGGAGCCAACTCTAAAACCTTCTTTGCATCTTTTCTCACATCAAGAACTAAGGCACGTGACTCTAGGATACCTTTATAAAGACCAAGCTTTCCTTTTGCAGCCGCTCTTCTCAGGTAACCTTCCGCTTCATTGGGGTTGGCCGCCACAGCATCTGAAGCAATCTTTTCAGCTT
Source organism: Bacteriovoracia bacterium (assembly GCA_030427595.1). Classification (GTDB taxonomy): domain Bacteria; phylum Bdellovibrionota; class Bacteriovoracia; order Bacteriovoracales; family Bacteriovoracaceae. The sequence continues at coordinate 24,203 of JAUIBX010000006.1, forward strand.
GCTCATAAAGTTTCACTTTTTCATCCTCAGAGCTCACTCCATCAGCTCTCAAAGCCGTCACACGAGATTTTCTTGCCAAGAGCTCAACGCTCTTTGCATTCTTTGATAGACCTGACTCGATACTCTTCATAGCATCATCAAGTTTATTTTGTGCAATAAGGCTATCAATGGCCTTGGCGGCTTCCGATTGGGCGTGAGTTAAACTTGAAAAAGATAGTACAAAAAAACTGACCAAGGTGATCAGAAAAAATCGTCGTTGCATAGTATTTCTCCCTTGCTATCCCAGAAGAATAGCACTTAAATTGAATTTATGAAGTATTTAAATATTATATCAAAACGTGGTTTTTTACGAAGCCTGAGTATTCTTGGCTTCTTCCTCTTATCCCAAAATATTTGGGCACAAGCGACCAATCGCTTTACCTTAAATGCCCAACAACTTGGAAAGTCCAATGGTGTCTCTACCAATGATGTTCGAGTTCAGGGAAACCATCGTGTTCTCCTTGATGAAGACGGTGAAAACCTTCTTACTCTTGGACTTGGAGTAAGTCAGACTGTTCTCGAAGATGACACTCAAACAGGACCTGATCGCTACCGAGAATTAAGAACTCTCGTTCCGACCTTTAGTTTAATGAAAATCCTCAATGAAGAGTATTCTTTAGTCGTAACTCTTAGACCTGGATTTTATGGCTCATTTGATGAAATGGGTGACGACTTCAGAATCGAAGGCGGTGTTGTTGTTACTAAGTTTATGTCTGAAAATCTTACGATGGGCTTTGGTCTAGGTCGCGGCACTAACTTTGGACGCGACCTTGTTGTGCCGCTCTTTCAATTTGTTTGGTTTGCTGATGAAAAGGTCGTTGTCCGCGGTCTTCTCCCTATTCGCGCCTCTGCATGGTATATCCCAAATCAAGATTGGGAGCTGGGTGTGATTTACCGTCTCCAAGGTAGCCTTTACAATATTGAAGGTGACACCAATATTGCAGGTGCTAGACAAGTTGGATTTGCAGCGGCCCATGTTGGTGCGGGTGCGCGCTATAAACTTTTTGGAACAAACTTTCTTTCAGTTGAGGCGGGCGTAACTGCTCTTCGCCGCTATCTCTGGACCAATGAAACAGGTACCTCGGTTAAAATCACTGATGATCCATGGCGTGACCGTGATCTGGATCGTGTTCCCTACATTAATGTTGGTTGGGTTCAAAAGTTTTAAATACTAACAACCAAAGACTAAATAAGAATTCTATTTCTTCGCCTGTAAGGATTCCTCCTTGCGTTCGTTTCCTTTTCCCCTGAAAATAAAAGGAACGAGAAAAGGAGTTCTTAATGAAGAAGTTGACTATTTTACTACTTGCCCTTGGCCTCAATTCCCTTATGGCCGCGGGACCAAGCCTTGATAATATTACCGCTGATGATTTTGATAAAATCTCTGAGGAGTTTTCTGCAAACTTTGTCCACAGACCTGTATCCCCTGCGAGTCCCTTGGGCACAGTTTTTGGGTTTGAAGTTGGTCTCATTGCCGGGTTAACAGATGCTCCAGAAATCGCCAATATTTCACGAAGAGAAAATCCAACTGAAGCCGATCCTTTCGATCAAATTGCTCATGCTGGTCTCTATGCTTCTGTCTCAGTTCCATTTGGTCTGACAGGTGAACTTATCCTACTTCCAGAAACAGAACTTGGTGATGTGAGTATTTCTCATACTTCCATGGGACTAAAATGGACCTTTGGTAACTTACTTGGAATTCCTGTTATTGATATGGCAGTAAGAGGTCACTTTAGCTCAAGTGAATTGTCCTACTCAGATACTATCGATTCAGTAGCGACGAGTATTAGTCTTGATAACACCACTTATGGAGTTAATCTTCTTGTGAGTGGTAACCTTCTTTTAGTTGAACCTTTTGCAGGTGTAGGGATCGTTACCCGTGACACAGAACTTTCAGCTTCTGGTTCAGCTCAAATCTTTGATACCACTTATACGACTGCTCAAAGTCAGTCTATCGACGGTACATCAGCACAAGTTTTTGCTGGAGTTCAAGCGAATCTTTTGATCGCAAAAGTCGCCGCTCAGTACGAAAATGTTTTTGGTACAAGTGTGACTAGTGTAAAGCTAACTTTCGGCTTCTAGAGTTCATCCCACAGAGTCGGCTCTTCTTCCTCACACTCTAGTGAAGAAAAGGAGGGCTGACCATTTTCAACAATTCCAACTCCAACACATTCATACGTTGTATCAAGATAGGGATCAGTTGGATGCTCATCATCGTATTTAAATGAAACCTCTTCACCGTCAAACTCAAGAAAGTAAATTTCAATTGTGTTGTCATTAAGATACTTCTGAGCAGCAACTTCCCACTGAGCTAGCTGAGCACTATCAGCTGCAAAGGACAGGGAAAGGTAAAACATAGAAAGCAGGGTCACTAGGGCAATTGGCTTCATCTTTAAGACTCCTCATATAATTACAGGAAATCTATCCCCAAAGGAGAACCTCAGTAACTCCAAAAGGTAAAAAATATAGGGGGATCAGGCGGCTTTTTTGCGGCTGTGAAAAGCTATGGAGAGGGCCTCAACAACACGGTCGATATATTTAGGATTCCACATCTTACCGTTATCGAGTTCAATGACCTTGATCGCCTTCCTTGTACGTTCATGAGCAGGAAGTTGCTTATTTTCCACTAGGACATTATCAAAAACGTTCGCCATACTCACAATCTGGGACAACTCATAAATCTCATCACCTGCTAGGCCCTTGGGATAACCATGACCATTAAATTGCTCATGATGTTGCTGGATAATTGTGAGGACTTGGGTAGGTATTCCTTGAGTTTTCCTCATCATTTTCACGCCAGTCAAGGGATGCTCTTGTATAGCATGGGAGTACATTCGATTGGCTTGGTTTTCCAATATTTTAGGATCTATTTTAAGTTTTCCATAATCATGAAAGATTGAACCCATATAAATATTTTCTAAAACAAATTGATGACCGTGACCGAGTACCATGGCGATATAAACGGCTAGGTTGGCCACATTAATGGAATGGTCAGCAACTGTAGAATTCTTACTTAACATTAAGGCGATGGCCTGAGCAGTTATAGGGTTCTCTTTAATCTCCTCTACAAACTCTTTAACATTACTTTGAAGGGCATCTACAATTTCATCATTGAGCTCTTCTTCAAAGTAGACGTCATATACTTTTTCTTTGAAGTCCTTTGAACGGTTGAAGAAACCGCGATTTTCCTCGCCAAACTGATCAACGAAAGTCGTCTCCTCTTCCTCATTAGATTGATTAATCCACTCTAGGAAGGTCATGATTTCATCTGCTGGGATGTAAATATTCTTTACTCCCTTAGCGATGAAGAGCTCATACTTTTCTGATTCAATGGTGTCGCCCTTACTTTTAAATTTAATAAATTTCTTATCCACCTTGAGGTAGATATCAGTCGGCAAAGGTCGCTCAGGGTCGACCTTAGAGAGAATCACTAGAGAAAAGCCGTCTTCCGACAAATCGTTATTACTCATACTCGATTATTTATCGGAGACCTAATTCCAAAGGTTTAGGGAATTCGTCGAGATTCATAGAAAAAGGGCCTAGATTTAGGCCCTTTTATTTACGTAACTATCTGAAATTATGTTATGGCGTCTTTACTCAGGCCTCACGATGAAGAAATTATCTTCGTCGTCATATCGTCTCGGGCGCCAAGTGTCCTCATCGTCAAAGCCGACATCTTCCCCTACACGAGTTCTTCTTTCAGACTCCGAACGACCGATACTAAGAATTGCTCTCACATCAGAATCAAGATCTGGAGCGGAAATATCTCTTTCAACCTGACGGCGAATGGCTTCCACATCAATTTCAAAATCTTGAACTCTTTCACCTGCTGCGATCTCGCGCTCACAAGAGATATTGGTGTAATAACTAAATTCCATCCAATCATTGCGAGAGGGACGCTCTCTATTAAATGTATGAACAATATCTTTTGCCTTTCTAAAAAGAGCTGCAGGTCTCATTTCAAAAACTCTTTCAGGGGCATTCTCAAGATCTCTCATCGAGCGAGCATTGATTCGCTGACTTTGAGTACTTGTGATCGCCTTCTCAAAACCTAGAGTTTCACAAACCTTATCTGCAGAAGTTTCGTATTCCTTATCTTTCTTTGTAAGCCTCACAAAACCTGTAAAAGGTACTCTTAGAAGGTTTTTAGGGTGATTTAGCATTTGATCTAAGTCGAAAGATTGAACAATCTTTCCCGCCCTTTCCCCACGAGCGACAGCTTCACTTTCTTCAATTCGTCTTTCGACTTCTTCAAGACGATCCGCCACCGTCTTCTTATATTCTTCTGCTCTTTTAATAAGCTTAGTTGTTCCAAACTGCTCTTTACAGGTAAGAAAGTCCTCCATGGTATAACCACTGGTGTTTTCTTTCTTATTCAGTTCATAATAAACAATTTCACAAGGATGCTCGAAGCTCGCCGCTTGAACGGATGCTCCAGACACCATAACTAGGGCAGCTGCCATTAATGCTTTCATCTCTTCTCCTCTCGATTGTGCAAATAAAATAAACACTTTTAATAGCAGCAAAGTTGGTGCCAAAAATCACACTACAAGTAGCTGAATTCTTATGCGAACTTTGCCATTTTTACGGCCTAAATTTGATAAGTGTCGAATATTTAAACAAAGAGGAAGATTGACCGCTGGACTTTTATCAGGGATTTTAAGGGAATGGATTTTAGAATTATTGTGTTTGGAATGATGGCAGTTTTGGCCCTCCTCTTTATAGGGTCTAAATTCTTTATTCCCAAAGAAAAAAATAAAGGTATGACAGAGGCCCTCTTCGCTGAAAGTGTTATGGCCTTTAAAAAGACGCCATCAAAAGAGACCTATGAGAAGTGCGTTGAAGCAGCTAAAGAGCTAAGCTTTCTTAAAGGTAAAGACGAAAGTGATATTCGCAACTACCTCAAAGACCAGGGAATCACTTTTTCTTAAAAGAAATTTTTAGATTGATTGATTGTTTTTTTAAGTCGCCTTTCAAATTAAACCCATCTTTAATGGGCTCCAGTGAGAATTTAAATGTTAGGTCTTCCTTCTTAGAACCCTCATCTTTCTTAAGATAACCTTCACATTCAAAAAGCCCCTCTGAAGCAATGATTCGGGCTTTCTTACAGAAGAGACCACCGTCTTTCTCAAAAAGAAAGAAGGCCTTCTTTAGATCAGGCCCCTCAAAGTAAAGCTGAGCTTCTTTGATAGAGGGAGTAGATTTACTATCCTTCAAAATATAAGTTCGGGGGTTTCCTTTGGTAAATACAGACAGACTTGCATGAGTTGAACTTAAGGCCATTGTGATTATTGTCAATTTGAATAAATATGGGATGATTCTCTTCATGTCTTTAAAGCCTCTTTTTGCTTACTTTTTTATCAAGCTACTATCTCTTAGCTATCGTTATGAATATCTTAACCCAAAAGAGGTTGAAAAAGTGCTCAAAGAACATGGCAACTATCTCTTTGCTCTTTGGCACCAAAACCTCATTGGTGCCATTCTTAGCCAAAGCCACAAAAGTCATGCTGTTATTGTCTCTCCTTCAAACGATGGTGAACTTGTTGCGAGAACTTGCGAACGTATGGGCCATAAAGTAGCAAGAGGTTCATCTTCAAGAGGAGGCCAAGCCGCTCTCAAGCAAATGATCCGCTTACTTAAAGAAGGAACTCCTGGTGCCATAACTGTTGATGGCCCTCGAGGTCCAGCTCACGAAGCGAAGAAAGGAATTTTTGAGCTGGCCTACCTCACCCGTACCCCTATTATTCCCCTAACTGTTCTGCCCACATCTTATTGGACAGTTAAAAAAAGTTGGGATCATTTTAAAATTCCTAAGCCTTTTACACGTTTTAGAATTCACTTTGGCGCACCTCTCCTAATAGACAAAGACTCAAAAAATGATCATTTCAATCAAGCGTCATTAGACCTTAAGCAGCAATTGGAACGTAGCGAAGACTATATAAATTCAATACTTGGCGATTCCTGACAAGCGTTAAAATGTTCTTTCCTGCCGCTTACAGTTTTCATTGAAACCTTGTACTTTCTAACTAGAATACTCCTACGTACAAAATGAACAATGACGAACACTCAACTTAATAAGGAGAAATAAAATGGCTAAAGAATTAGACATGCTACTCGTAGGCTCAAAAACAAAAGAAGCTCTTAAATCAACAGGTCTTAACGTATCTGGTGAAGCTCTCGACAAGCTTAACGAAAAAGTTCATCAGCTTGTAAAAGAAGCTCAGGAAAGATGTGTAAATAACGGTAGAAAAACTGTTAAGGCCACTGATTTCTAATTAAAGAAATTTATAAGCGATAAAGGCCGGACCAAGTCCGGCCTTTTTTTTGTCAGCTTTTGCACCTCAAAAAAAGAATTCGGAACCTCATATGGATCTTAAAGAAAAACTCGAAAAAGAAATTTTAGAAACCACTTGGGAGCCTCTTGCGCCCCACTTTGCTCGAGGGAGTGTTTACCTTCTCGATCAAGACCTAGAGCTCATTGAGGTGGGTCAGGCCATGGCCGAAGATAATGTCGCTCAAATTAAGACATGGTTAGATGACGGGCTTATGTGTCCTCCAACGCCAGAAGAGGCCACTGCTTTTGCTAAAAACTCTGATTACACCTTTAAAATGCTCATTATTGAACCCTATGTCCTTATTCAAAAAAGGCTTCAAGCATGAAGAAAATAACCCACATCTTATTCTTACTATCTCTTTTGACTGGCTGTTCTTCTCCACGGCCCACTAATCTCGGATTAGTTGAAAAGGGAAATCAAAAGCTATTGAGGAAGTGTCCTGATTCTCCCAATTGCATCAATAGCCACTATTCAGACGATAAAGACCACTACCTTGAACCTCTAAAGTATGAGACATCCAAAGAAGAAGCCAAAAAACTTCTTTTGCGAATTCTTAAAAATACTTCCAACGTTCAAGTTGTTACAGAGGAAGCTAACTATATTCATGCTGAGTTCACCTCTTCTCTTTTTAAATTTGTTGATGATGTAGAGTTCAATCTTCACAAAGAGGGTCTCATTCACTTCAGAAGCGCCTCTCGCTTAGGTTATTCCGACCTAGGCGCCAATAAAAAACGAATGAGTCAGATTAGCTTTCGCTTCTATCAAAATGATATGTAGTCGCGTACTTTCAGCTACTTAGAACCCAAAAAAGTGATTTAAATCATTAAAATTTAACTGGTTTATGTTAAATTAAAGGCTGTTTAATAATAGTTTAAGGTTTATCCTTTGACTTTTTAGGACCTTTTGCAATGCTTAAAAAACAAGACAACTCATGCAGTAACTGTGCTTCTCTTTCCAAAGGTGTTTTCTGCTCACTCGCCAAAGAAGAACTTGCAGACATCAGTAATCATAAAGTGACGAATACTTATAAGAAGGGTCAAACTCTCTTCGTTCAAGGTAATCATCCCTTTGGTCTCTACTGCATCAGCTCTGGAAATATCAAGGTCACGAAAGTCGGAGCCGACGGTAAAGAAAGTATTGTTCGTATTGCTACTGCCGGTGATGTCCTCGGCCATAGAAGTCTTTTTACAGATCAGTACTATTCAGCAACAGCCACTGCTCTAGAAGATACTAAGGTGTGCTTCCTTGATAAGAAATTCATAATGAAAGTCATTCAAGATAAGCCTAGCGTATCTATGAATATCATTGAAAAACTTTCCGCCGACATGGGTGCAGCAGAAAGCAAGCTATCTTCACTTCACCAAAAGAACGTAAGAGAAAGACTCGCAGAGCTTCTTCTTCTCCTGAAAGAATCTCATGGAGAAGAAATGGAGGATGGTCGCACTAAAATTAATCTTAAGCTCACTCGAGAAGAAATGGCGACTATGATTGGTACTGCCAACGAGACGCTTATTCGTTTCATTTCTGAGTTCAAGGAAGCTGGTCTTCTTGAGCAAGAAGGGAAAACCATTTATATCAAAAACGAAGAAGATTTGATGGATTGGGCGAATTTAGCCTACTAAGCTTACCATTTCCTTTTAATTTCCTGATATAGATTATATTTTTTATCGGTGGCTGACTCTATAGTGGTCTCATGGCAGCGACGATCGATAAAAATAATATTGTTCATGTAAGCACAGAAGTTCTTCAAAAGCTCTCCTCAATTGCAGAAGAGCATGACTACACGACTGAAGCCGAGCTTTATTACGAAAACCATACTCCCGTGGTCGCCTACCTCATCCTTGAAGGTAAGGGAAAGCTCTTCAAGAAACGTCGTAAAGACATCTCTCTTAAGGCCGGTGATCTCATCGGATTAATTGAACTCTTTAACCATACACCTAGTGCCTATGGAGCCCATGTACAAAGTGGCACTAAGGTTCTCTTTCTTGATCGCTCAACCATTAATGAAATTATTGAAGAAGATATCGATGAAGACCTTAAAAGAATTTTTCAAGACCTCCTCGTACACGCTTAATTTGTCACATCAAATTCCTATCAATGCCAGTTATTGACCCTAGGCAATATCTTAGTAAAAACTGATCCATGTCATGTAATGAAGTCCATTAAATACTTAAGATGGCATTAACAAATATTAAAAGGAAAACTTATGAAAAACATTGTTTTATGCGCTTCTTTGAACGATGAAAGCTTGGAGCTTTTGAAGGAACTTAAAGATTCTTCCCTCTTTGATGATTCAACAGTTCACCTCATTCATTGTTTTGAAGTTCAACTGTATACCGCTGACTTTGCCCCTTATATTTACCCAACTGAAGACAAGTACCCTGAGATTGAAGAAGCAAGTAAAACAATTCTTCAAGGGGTAGAAACTAAACTCAAAGAAAACCCAAAGATTAAAAGTTTTGAGACAAGAGTTTTCTTTTCTCAGTCTCCTAAGCAAAAAATCAAAGAATACTTAGAAAGTATCAATGCAGACTTAGTTGTTGTGGCAACGAGAGGAAAGCATGGAATTGATGGACTCTTTAGCAGCTCATTTGCAGAGTTCCTCGTAAAGTTTTCTCCATGTGACGTTCATATTCTAAGACCTAAGAAATAGAAAATATGGCAACAGAAGAAGTTCAAACATCTCTTAAATGTGTCCACTGCCATGAGGCAGTGATTACGCCATTTGAAGATAATGATAAGAATACCTTCTGCTGCCAAGGATGTCTTAGTGTTTACAAAATTCTTAATCAGAGCAACCTTCAAGAGTTTTATTCCATTCAAGAGCAAACAGGTGAATACACTCGTCCTCTTAATAACTTAAAGGCTAAAGACTTTGATTATCTTAACAATGAAGACTTCCTAAAAAAGTACGCTCAGATGGAAGAGCAGTGGTCCATGTCCTTTTACCTTAAAGGTGTCCATTGCTTGGCATGTTTATGGTTGATCGAAAAACTTCCCGAGCTAGCCCCCGCAGTTGAGAACTCCCGTTTAGATATGGGCAAAAGTCTTGTCACCATAACCCTTAAGAAGGGTCAAAAATCATTTAAAGAGGCCGCCAAAGTATTAAATAACCTTGGTTACGATCCATATCCTATCTCCAATAGTGATGAACTTATGGAGCGTCAAAGGAAGGAAGAGCGCAGCCTTCTTTTAAAGATCGGCATAGCTGGTTTTTCAATGATGAATATTATGCTTTACACCGGAAGCGTTTATGCAGGTGCTGATGGCGCTTATATGGTTAGCTTCGGTTATCTTTCACTACTCCTTGCCCTGCCGGTGGTTTTTTATAGCGCCTTGCCCTTCTATCAATCTTCCCTTGCGGCCATAAAGAATAAGAAAGTTAATATCGACATTCCTCTTTCCTTTGCAATTCTCTTTGGGTTCTTTGTCAGTATTTACTTTGTTCTTCAGCATCGTGAGGAATTCTACTTCGATTCAATTACAACTCTTGTTTTCCTCATTCTCCTTAGTCGTTATGTACTAAAAAAGGCACAACAAACAAGCCTCAATAAAAATGATATTTTAGGAATTTTTCAAAGGGGAACGACCTTAAGGCAACTTGACGCCGAGTCAGAAAGATTTGAGGAGATTCTCCCTGAGCAACTTCACCAGGGAGATCTTATTAAAGTGCAGCCCAACGAAGTTATTCCTTGTGATGGCGTGATCAAAAAGGGAGAAACTCGCATCAACCTCAGTACTCTTACTGGTGAAAGTGAAGCCATCCTTCACAATGTTGGCAGTCAAGTCTTTATGGGGACAGTCAATGTTGGTAATTCAATACTCATTGAAACTCAAAAGTTGGCAGAACAAACACGTATGGGCCAACTTCTTAAAAAAATAGAAAAAGATAATCAAACACGCTCTAAATATTCCTATATCACAGATAAGATTAGTGAATACTTTGTCTCTACTGTCTTTTTGTTGGCAGGTCTCACTTTTTCTTATTACCTTTTAACCCAAGGTCTTTCTGTTGCGCTCGATCATACTTTAGCCCTCGTTATTGTCACCTGTCCTTGTGCCCTAGGTCTCGCAACACCATTAACCTTTAGTCGTGTTATGGGACTTGCTCAAAGAAATGGGCTCATTTTTAAAAATGAAGAGGCGCTAGAAAGACTTTCACACATTGAAAAAGTCTTCTTTGATAAGACAGGGACCTTAACAACAGGAAACTACCAGGTAAGCCAAGCCAGTCTGTCTCCAGATGTGAATCAAGAAGATTGTATTAACCTTCTCTATTCATTAGAGAAGGACAGCTCCCATCCAGTAGCTAAGGCAATCGTAAAATGGTGTGCCCTCCAAAACCTCGAGCTTAAACTTATTCCTCTCGCTGACAGAAAAGAAATCATTGGGCGTGGAGTCCAAGCTTATCAAGAGGGCAACCTCTATGAAGTGACCACTCAAGACAATGAAGATGGCAAGCTCAATGCTATTCTCACCAAAGATGGTATCATTATCCTTAGTCTCAATCTTCAAGATCAAATAAGAGAAGATGCCCTATCAACCTTGAGAAGCTTAAGAAAAAATCAATATGAAACCTTCATGGTTTCTGGGGACAAGGCAAGTGTTGTTCAAGAAGTTTCAAAAAAGCTTGAGTTTGAAAGTGATAAGACCTGGTATGAGGTAAGTCCTGAAAACAAAGCCAAGCATGTTAAGAACCATTCCCATGTTCTCTTTATTGGTGATGGTGCCAATGACTCCCTAGCTTTTAATTCTGCTCAGGCGAGTATTGCCACCCATGGATCAATTGAGATGAGCCTGAGAATCTCAGACATCTTTCTAAACGAGGATCGTCTCAATTTAGTTCCTTATGGTCTAAAACTGTCTAAACTTGCCATGACAACTGTTAGAACCAACCTTGGTTTTTCCCTTTTTTATAATTTATCAGGTGCTGCTCTAGCAATAATGGGACTTATCGGTCCCCTAGAGGCGGCGGTGCTAATGCCATTAAGTAGTCTTACGGTATTAGGAATTACACTTTTTAATACAAGAGGAGGACAGCGTGGAAATCCTTAAGCTCCTTATTCCCATGGCCCTTTTCTTAGGCTCTTTCTTTGTTTTCCTCTTTATTTGGGCAACAAAGAGTGGCCAATTCGATGACCTCGATACACCAAGTAAGCGAATGCTTTTAGACGATAGTGTTAAAAAAGATAACGAGAATAAGTTTTCTCATCATGAAAGGAAGGAAGTATGAGTACTGAAACGAACGTCCAGGAACAAGGTTATGAAACCTTTTCCTACGATGACAGACTCACAAAGATGTTTGTTATCGCAACAATGCTCTGGGGGGTTATCGCCCTCTTTCTGGGAGTATGGATTGCCTTCGAGCTTGCTAGCTGGAAGTTAAACCTTAATCTCCCATGGTTTACCTTTGGTCGCCTTAGACCACTCCATACCAACGCAGCAATTTTTGCTTTTGTTGGTAACGCCATCTTTGCAGGGGTTTACTACTCCACACAAAGACTTCTCAAAACGAGAATGGCGAGTGACATCTTAGGCAAGATTCACTTCTGGGGCTGGCAACTTATTATTGTCGGTGCTGCTGTCACCCTTCCTCTTGGAATCTCCTCTGCAAAAGAATACGCAGAGCTTGAGTGGCCACTCGATATCCTAGTTGCCCTCATTTGGGTTACCTTTGGGGTGAATTTCTTTTTAACACTTAAGCAAAGAAGAGAACGTCACATCTATGTTGCCATCTGGTTTTACATCGCAACAATTATCACAGTTGCCGTACTCTACGTTGTTAACAATCTAGCTCTACCGGTCGGCTTTATGAAGTCCTACAGCGCCTTCGCAGGAGTTCAAGATGCCCTCGTTCAGTGGTGGTATGGTCACAATGCTGTTGCCTTTTTCCTCACCACACCATTTCTCGGGCTTATGTACTACTACGTCCCAAAAGCGATTAATCGACCCGTCTATTCTTATAGACTTTCAATTATTCACTTTTGGTCTCTTATCTTTGTCTATATTTGGGCGGGTCCACACCACCTCCTCTACTCAACTCTTCCTGAATGGGTACAGACACTAGGCATGGCCTTCTCTGTTGCTCTTTGGGCACCATCTTGGGGTGGTATGATCAACGGTCTTCTAACTCTTCGCGGCGCTTGGGATCGTGTGAGAAAAGAGCCAATTCTAAAGTTTTTAGCAACTGGTGTTACTTTTTACGGGATGTCGACCTTTGAAGGTCCGCTTCTCTCTATTAAATCAGTCAACTCACTTGCTCACTTTACTGATTGGATCGTAGGCCACGTTCACTCTGGAACGATTGGTTGGAACTACATGATGACCTCTGGGATGCTTTATTTCATGGTTCCTAAACTATGGAATACTAAGCTTTATAGCAACCGCCTTGCTAATATTCAGTTTTGGTCAGCAACGATTGGTCTCCTTCTCTACATCATGTCTATGTGGACTGCTGGTATTACCCAAGGTCTTATGTGGAGAGCTATCGATGAAACTGGAAAGCTTGTTTATCCAAACTTCGTAGAAACTGTTGTTAAAATTCTTCCTATGTACTGGGTACGTGCTTTTGGTGGTACTTTAGTTCTCTTTGGTTTTGTTGTTCTCGTCTACAATGTTTACAAAACCATCAAAAATGCTCCTAAAGAGCAACAAGAAGAAACTTTTAAAGCTCTTCCCCTTAGTGCGAACCCTATCGATGCCCATGGTGGAAGCCACAGAAAACTAGAGGGTCTTCCTCTTTACTTTTCTGTTCTTGCCTTTCTTGCGATTCTTGTTGGATCGGTGATTGAACTTATTCCTTCACTTGTTTCTAACCAGTTTATCGTTAAGGACTCAAGGGTTAGACCCTACTCAGCACTTGAAGTGGCGGGTCGTGACGTTTACGTAAGAGAAGGTTGTTACACCTGTCACAGTCAACTCGTTCGCCCGATGGCAGCCGAGCAACTTCGCTATGGTCGTGTTAGTGAGGCCGCAGAATATGTCTACGACAGACCTTTTCAGTGGGGATCACGTCGTATTGGACCTGACCTTCACCGTGTAGGAAAGAAGTACAGTCATATGTGGCACTACCGTCACATGCTTAACCCTCGTGATGTGACTCCAGGCTCTATTATGCCTAACTACCCTTGGCTTTATAAGAACAAGGTCAAGTTTGGTGTTCTTCCGAAAAAGTTAAGTGTCCTAGCCGCTTTAGGAGCTCCTTACTCAGAAGAAGAGATTAATAGAGCACCAGAGCTCGCAAAAATGCAAGCCAAAACAATTATGGACGAACTCGTAGCCGATGGCGTACCAGCCAAAATGGCCGACAAAGAAATTGTCGCACTCATCGCCTATCTCCAAAGATTAGGCATTGATATGGCGGAGGACAAAGATGAAGTCGCAAGTACTAAGTAATTTCGCTTGGACCGATTTAACTGTCGTAGCGTTTCTAATTTTTTTGGGGCTCTTTATTTTCGCTGTCTATTGGACATTCAGAAAAGGGAGCAAAGATTTTTATGACAATGTTGGGAACCTGCCTTTCGATGAAGGGCAGCCCCTTACAGGAGATAAAAAATGAGTGATCAAACACGTAAATCCAAGGCAGATAACATCATCCTAGATGATAAGGAGCATAACCTCCTCTTGGACCACAACTATGATGGAATTGAGGAGTTTGATTATCCTCTTCCAGCATGGTGGGTCTGGACCTTTGTTGGTGGTATCGTCTTTGCCGTTTTCTACATTTACTTTTACAACTTTGCAGGGGCTCCATCTCTCAGAGACGAATTTAAACAAGAAATGGCCGCCATTGAAGCCGTTCGTGAAGAGCAGCGCAAGCTCACTGGAAACTTTGACCTTGAAGACTTCAAATCATGGCAAAAGGGTGAAAACTCCATGCAAATGGCCGCTGCTGTGTACGAGGAAAACTGCCTTTCTTGTCACGAAGAAGGTGGCAAAGGTGACATTGGTCCAAACCTCACTGATGAATACTGGCTAAACCTCAAAGAGGTTTCTCCAGGGACCATTTACGCCTTTATCCGCGTTGGTAACGAGGACAATGGCATGCCCGCCTGGCAAGATATGCTTTCCAAAGAAGAGCTCTACGCGGCCGTTCAGTATGTCTTAAGCGTAAAGGGCAAAAAGCTTCCGGGAAAAGAGCCTCAGGGTGAAAAACTTTCTCAACTTTGATGTAAAGCAAGGATTCCTTAAGGCAAGTCGTATAGACTTGTCTTAAGGATGGTATATTATGGCAAAAAACCGATTTGAACTTCATGAAGAGAGGCTCTCCACGACTGATGAAAAAGGTCACAGAGTCTATATCCACCCAGAAAATGTCATAGGTATTTGGCGCACTAGAAGAACAATTTTCTATTGGTTTCTCATCGGTCTTTATCTTGTTCTTCCTTGGATTAACTTCAATGGTAAGCAAATCATACTTTTAGATATTCCTCATAGAGAGTTTACCTTCTTTGGTATGACCTTCTATGCTCATGACGCCCCACTCTTTCTCCTCGTCTTACTTGGTTTTGTTTTTACGATGGGATTTATCACCAGCATCTGGGGACGAGTCTGGTGCGGCTGGGGCTGCCCACAAACGGTATTCATCGATACAATTTACCGAAAAATTGAACAATTTGTGGAAGGGAAGGCCCGTCAAAGACAAAGGCTTGATGAAGGGCCCCTCAATTTTGAAAAAGTTTGGAAGAAGCTCGTGAAGTGGCTTCTTTTTCTCATCGTCACACTTCATATTTCTCACTCCTTTCTTGGCTACTTTGTTGGAGCGAGAAAGCTCTTTTGGATTACACTTTCTCCTCCAACAGAACACATGACTCTCTTCATTGTGATGTTGGTGATTACAGCTATATTTCTTCTCGACTTTGGCTGGTTTAGAGAGCAGTTCTGTATTATTGCTTGCCCCTATGGAAGGCTTCAATCGGTCATGATGGATGAGCACTCACTTGTTGTCGCCTACGATGAAAAAAGAGGTGAGCCTCGTCGTGGTCAAGTCGATCGTTCGCAAGAGGGCGATTGTATCAACTGTTATCACTGTGTAAAGGCCTGCCCCACTGGAATAGATATCCGCCGTGGTACTCAACTTGAATGTATTGCCTGCACTCAATGTATTGATGCTTGTGACGAAATCATGTTGAAAGTTGGCAAAGAACCTGGTCTCGTTCGTTACGATACGGAAGCGGCCCTTGAAGGCAAAGAAACTAAAAGATTTAAGCCTCGAAGCTTTATATACCTCATTGCCATAACCGTCGTTTTTTCGCTTCTTGTATACAACATTAAAAACGCTGGTAACCTTAAAGCAACTCTTATTCGAGGTGCCAAGACTCCCTACAAAGAAGTCACTTTAGATAATGATCAACGTGGAGTTCTTAACCTCTACAGAATTAGAATGGACTATAAGAATGAGCAGGATCTTAAGGTTTCCTTTAGGCTTAAAAACCCTGAGATGCGCCCTAAAGTAGAGCTCGTGACTCCTCAAAATCCCTTAACTCTAAAAGGGGGAAAGTCTAAATCCACAGTTATGCACTTTCGCTTTGCTCCTACTATTTTAGAAAATGGTACTAAAATCGTAACTCTCCAATTTGTTGATGCAAAAGATCGCGTTAGGTTGGAAAAGGAAGTAAAACTTGTCGGACCTCTTAATTAAAATTTCTGAGGCCAGTCTTTTAGGTATTATTCCTATCGGTATTGGCGTTGGTCTTTTAGGAAGCCTTCACTGCGTGGGTATGTGCGGTGCTTTTGCAACAAGTTGTTCGAATCAAAAGTCTCATGCTATCGCCTACCATAGTGGAAAAATCGCTAGTTATGGTCTTTTAGGAGCGGTTGCAGCTCTTTTCGGTGCTTCCTTTACCTACCTTTTTGAAGACCCTTACTTTAAGGCGATTCCCGCAATTTTGATGGGGGCTCTATTTATCTGGTTAGGTTTAAAGTCTTTTTTGAATCCTCAAAAAAAGAACCTAATTGCTATGCCAGCTTTCTTAAGCCAATGGGTGGAAAAGAACCTTGGCAAAAGTTACCAAAGAAGAGCAGGCGCCGTCAGATCATTTTCAATTGGTTTCTTCTCTGCTTTTTTACCGTGCGGTCTACTCTATGGGACTCTTCTTGCTTTTGCGGCCCTTCAAAGTCCAATTCATGGTGCCGTTGGTATGATGAGCTTTAGCATGGGAACCATTCCTGGCCTTACTATTGCTCCTCAACTACTCCTTAAAATATTTAAGCCATTAAAAGAATCTTGGCCTAAGATTTCCAACTTAGCCCTTGTTGGCCTAGGCCTTATTACAATTTCCTATCGACTGGTAATCGCGTATGGACAAGCAAACTGTCACTGAGAAACAAGACAATCAATCCAAAAAGAAAGAGAAGATTACTCTTGAGGGTTGGCTTTTTTACTTGCTACTCTTTTGCGTGATTGTAGTACTTCCTCTTTCTAGTGCGATATGGCTTCTCAGCGTCGCTTAATTGTTATTTAAGAGACTTCTTGAGTTTCTTCAATACCTCAAGTTCCTCTTCTGGAATATTAGTGCCAGAAGTTCCAGTAAAGCCAATTTCCAAGTTCTCTTTGTATTGTTGATAGCATTTTCTTGCAAAAGGGCTACTGGGATATTTCTCGATACAATTTTTCAGATAAATCTCTGCCAACGAATAGAAGTAACTATGCTCTAGATGATTATAGATCTTGCCAAGCCAGTAGAGAACTTCAGGTACAGATTGAGAAGAAGGGTAATTATTCACAAAGCGATATAAAGCACCGGAAGCTACCAGCATGGTTACATCAGAATTTTCACTCTCATCGCCACTTAAATGTTTATTGATGAAAGTCTTTAACTCTTTTTCACTGGAAATTTTTCCTTTAAAAGGGTCTTTCTTCCATGACTTTAAGTCTGCTATCCAGCTATCGAGATCACCAACCGCTGTTTTTGGTATTCCCTTCATTCCCTTGTAGCGCTCAATGAGACCAAGGGCCTTCTCAGGCCTGTAAAAAACTTTGGTATATGTGGTCAAAATTCTCTTTAGGGAGTTTTCAATCGTAAAATCTAAGTAATGAGCATTCTTTGAGTTATGTACTGCCCGCAGAGCCTCATTCTTTGCAATTCTCTGCTTAATTTCTCTTTCATAGTAACGAATCGCCTGAGTGTACCTTCTGGTGACAAACAAATAGTCAGCATATTCATAGTCATTAAAGAACTCGTTTCTATGTACATTATTCAAACCAGAAAATGTATTTGAAAGGCCTTGAGGTAATTGAGTATGACAGGAGATACACATTTCAGCCGTGGCCTTAAGTCTTGTTCTCGCAAAAGACTTACTTCTCATAGTGAAGTTGTCATAGGTTTGCTCCAAGTGGTCTGTCACCACCTCAAAGCTTGGAGAAAAGCCAGGAGTCTTTATCTTCTTAAGGTGCTTTGCATTTTTAAAAGCTGTCTTTAATTTCAAGAGATGGGACTTGATAAATTCCTCAGCTTTTGGGTCGTTAAACCTCATCTCATTAGCGGCATAAGGAAGAAGTGCCACGAATGAGCTTAGAATATCATTCATGGCCTGCTTAGTTGTTTTATAGGTTTTAGTTTCAGCTTGTACTTGGAGAAAAACCGAAAATACAGTCGCTAGCAATAAAATGATCACACCTTTCTTGGCCATGCAAAAATCCTTTTTAAAAATTCAGTTTATTGTAACGAAAAATGCTCCCCCTGAGAAACAGAGGGAGCACGAAAGTTAAGAATTAGCGCAGTTAATACATACGCAGGCGAAAGGAACTGCTTTGAGACGAGCCTCAGAAATAGACTCACCACACTCCATACAAACTCCAAAGGAGCCATTATCTATACGAGAAAGCGCTTGATTAATTTTATCGAGCTCTTCTCCTTCCATATTATCGAGAGCATCGACGACTTCGTGATTGACGATCTCTTGAGCCTGTTCACTAGAGTCAGCCTCTAGGGGTTCTTTTCTGACTTTAGAAGACTCAATCTTATCTAGTCTCTCAAGAAGCTCCTCTCTTTTCTCAAGAAGGACTCCCTTAAATTTTTCGACTTGTAACATATCCATAAAGCCCCCTTTTTAGTGACTTGGATGATGACCTTGGCTAGCAATCTGTGACTCTAGTTTGGCCAAAATCTGATCAATTGTTTTGTACATATTGTCTGAACCGGCCTTGACATGAAAATCATGACCCTTGTCTTTAACATTTACAGAAGCAAGATGTTCACCGTGCTCAACTAAGCAAGTCCAATTCACCATCGCATTTTGAGAAAAGTGCTTGCGACCAAACTTCTCTAGCTTCTCACGGATTCTCTCATCAATACTTTCAGTATGGTCCATATGGCGAAAAGTGATCTCAATGTTCATTCTTACCTCCTTTGGTAAACGAGCTTTATTCCCTTTTATTATGGCCAAATACACGCAAAGGACTCTGACCCACGAGACAGGATTAAATGATAAATATCAGGAATTTATTAGGGCCTTAAAAAACCTCTGGATTAAACCAGCAACGAGGTCTCTCCCCTGGAACTTGGGCCAATTCATCCTTTTCACGGTAACAGGCGCCAATATAGGGATCAAGCCTATCAAAGGGTTGTGTCGATGGAACCGAACACAAAGCCCCAGCAACAACAGTATCCAGTCGGC